>NZ_JBALSS010000004.1:101067-124871 GCF_036967045.1 Bacillus sp. JJ1609
CTCCAATCAACAGGTGCTAAAACTCGATATGCCCTTCAATACAGCAAAAAATAAAATTACTGGCGCTTTGTATTGCCCTTCATTTCTTCACCAAGGACTGCAAAGAAATCTTCATTCGATTTGGACTGCCTTAATTTACGCAGGAATTTTTCCGCGAAGTCAGGAGAATCTGACATCGACTTGCGGATTGCCCATAGCTTATCAAGGTGATCCTTTGGAATAAGCAGTTCTTCCTTACGAGTTCCGGATCTGCGGATATCGATAGCCGGGAAGATTCTTCTTTCTGCAAGTGAACGGTCAAGATGAAGCTCCATGTTACCAGTTCCCTTGAACTCCTCATAAATGACATCGTCCATACGTGAACCAGTATCAACGAGCGCAGTTGCAAGAATCGTCAAGCTGCCGCCTTCCTCGATATTACGCGCAGCACCGAAGAAACGCTTTGGACGGTGGAACGCTGCCGGGTCAATACCACCTGAGAGGGTACGTCCGCTTGGCGGGATGACAAGGTTATACGCACGCGCAAGGCGTGTAATGCTGTCCATCAGGATGATGACATCACGCTTGTGTTCAACAAGACGCATCGCCCTTTCAAGAACAAGCTCAGCAACCTTGATGTGGTTTTCAGGAACCTCGTCGAAAGTCGAACTGACAACGTCGCCTGCTACCGATCTCTCAATGTCGGTTACCTCTTCAGGACGCTCATCAATCAACAGAACAATAAGTTCTGCTTCAGGATGGTTCGTTGTGATGCTGTTGGCGATTTCTTTTATCAGCATCGTTTTACCAGCCTTTGGCGGAGCAACGATCAAACCGCGCTGTCCGAACCCGACTGGTGCGAGGACATCCATGATTCTTGTAGAGACCTTATTATGGGTCGTCTCCAGTTTCATCTGGCGGTCAGGATATAGAGGCGTAAGTCCAGGGAAGTGTACCCTTTCCTTTGCAGATTCCGGGTCGTCGCCGTTCACTGCTTCTACCTGAAGCAAGCCGAAGTAGCGTTCGTTTTCCTTTGGAGGACGCACCTTACCTGAAACCTTGTCACCGTTCCTCAAGTCAAAACGACGGATTTGCGAAGCTGAAATATAAATGTCCTCGGAGCTTGGCGAATAATTGATCGGACGCAAGAAACCGAACCCTTCCGACTGGATGATTTCCAGGACACCTTCCATGAAAAAATAACCCTGCTGTTCTGCACGTGCTTTTAGGATGGCAAAAATCAGTTCTTTTTTTGACAATTTGCTGTAGTAAGAAACTTTATATTCCTTTGCAAGTTCATACAGCTCTTTTAATTTCATATTTTCTAAGCTTGAAATATTAACTTCCATAATGTCACCACGCCTTAAAATATTTCGTTTTCCCCCATAAAAAATAAAAAAAGAATTTAGATTTTAGAAGATATGGATGGAAAAAGAAGAAATGAGTTTCCCTTGAAGGATGTAAGAAGGAATTAATGAAGACTTTCTTTTCTGAATTTAGATCTTTACGAAAAGAGCCTGGATGCAAGCAGATTTCGAAGTAAAAACAATTTTTATTTTACCCTTAATCAGGAAAAATAATCAATATATTTTTAAACTAGCTCCATTAATCATAGAGTCGGATTAATGGAGCTAGTTTGGAAGGGTTTGCAATCATGGACAAAAAAATTCTTATTTCATCACAAAATGAGGCTTATGTTTCAGGCTGTGCTGGCCTTCAATAAAACGGACTGTGCCTGATTTCGCACGCATTACGACTGAATGTGTGGAGCCATAAGAGCCTTTGAACTGAACACCCTTCAGCAATTCGCCGTCAGTTACGCCTGTTGCTGCGAAAATCGCGTCATCTCCACGGACAAAGTCTTCCATAAGAAGGATTTTATTCACATCGATACCCATCTTCTTGCAGCGCTCTAGTTCAGCATCATTTTGCGGAAGCAATTTCCCCTGGATTTCTCCGCCGAGGCTTTTCAATGCTACCGCAGCAATTACGCCTTCAGGTGCTCCGCCTGATCCAAACAGGATGTCAACGCCTGTAAAATCAAACGCCGTATTGATCGCACCGGCAACATCGCCATCGTTAATCAGCTTGATCCTTGCCCCTGCTTCGCGAAGCTGTGCAATGATATGCTCATGGCGAGGACGATTTAACACCGTTGCCACGACATCTTCAATGTCTTTATTTTTCGCTTTTGCGACTGCCTTCAGGTTATCGAGAACGGAAGCGTTGATATCAACCATCCCGACTGCTTCGGGTCCAACCGCAAGTTTATCCATATACATGTCCGGCGCATGCAGCAAGTTGCCGTTATCCGCTACTGCAAGTACAGCTAGAGCATTCCAGCCACCTGATGCGACAATATTCGTTCCTTCCAACGGATCAACCGCTACATCCACACGCGGACCATAGCCTGTCCCAAGTTTTTCACCGATATACAGCATCGGTGCTTCGTCCATTTCCCCTTCACCGATTACGACCGTGCCTTTCATCGGAATCGTGTCAAAAACATCTCTCATTGCTGAAGTTGCAGCATCATCAGCCTCGTCTTTTTTACCACGGCCCATCCAGCGGGCTGAAGCAAGCGCTGCTGCTTCGGTTACGCGGACAAGCTCCATCGTTAAGCTACGTTCCATCGGATCCTCCCCTAATCATGAAAGCGCTAATGTCCACCTGAAAATGTTTAGCTTCAGCACCTGGGGGTCCTCAGGTCAAAAGACGTCTCCCTCTATTCATCAGGAACTGTCTTAAGCCTGCCGGACTTGCACAGGAAGGCCTGACGTCGATCTTGTCACAGGACGTGGCTAGATCGTCGACGGTCAAATATGCTATACTTTTTCGTTTTTCGATAGGCATTAGTACTACTTTTTTGTATTGTACAACTCCATTGTACTATACTTTTTATGATTTTTTTATCTCTTCTTGCTCTTCAGACGTCATATCTTCACGCCAAATTGTGGCACCTAGGCCATTCAGCTTTTCTACGATATGGCTATAGCCACGGTCGATATGGTCCACTCCTGTGATTTCCGTAACACCCTCAGCCATCAAACCGGCGATGACTAGGGCTGCGCCGGCGCGAAGATCACTGGCTTTCACCTTTGCTCCCTGAAGCTTAACAGGGCCACTGATGATAGCTGATCTGCCCTCTACTTTAATGTTGGCGTTCATTCTTCTTAGCTCGTCGATATGCTTGAATCGAGCGCCATATATTGTATCAGTCACAACACTTGAACCCTCCGCTCTTGTCAGCAGAGATGTAAACGGCTGCTGCAGGTCGGTTGGGAAACCAGGATAAACAAGGGTTTTAATATCAACTGATTTATATTTATCGGCAGGAGCAACAAATATTTGTTCGTCACCAGCTTCAATCTTAACTCCCATTTCCTTCAGCTTCGCCACGAGAGATTCAATGTGCTGAGGAATGACATTGTCGATCAGCACACCTTCACCGATAGCCGCACCAAGAATCAGGTAAGTGCCCGCCTCGATCCGATCAGGAATGATCGTGTGGCGGCAGCCATGAAGCTCGTCTACCCCATCGATACGAATCACATCTGTACCCGCACCTTTGATTTTTGCTCCCATATTTGTCAGCAATGTCGCGACATCAATGATTTCAGGCTCTTTTGCCGCATTTTCAATGATGGTCCGGCCTTTTGCACGTACAGCAGCAAGCATGATATTAATTGTTGCCCCTACGCTGACAACATCTAAATAAATCCTTGCACCACGAAGCTCGTCCGCTCGCAGGTAAATGGCACCCTGCTCATTCGTGACACTTGCTCCTAGTGCTTCGAAACCTTTTATATGCTGGTCAATCGGCCTAGGTCCCAAATGACATCCGCCAGGAAGGCCAATGACAGCCTTTTTGAAACGACCAAGCATTGCTCCCATCAAGTAGTAGGATGCTCGCAGCTTTTTCACTTTTCCATTCGGCAAAGGCATGGAAATCATGGAAGACGGATCAACCGTCATTTCATTGTTCGCAAACTCAACTGAACCGCCGATTTCCTCCATCAAATCTTTTAGCATATGAACATCGGAAATATCCGGCAAACCTTCAATGGTAACCGGCGATTCTGCTAAAATCGTCGCGGGGATCAAGGCTACCGCACTATTCTTGGCACCGCTGATCCGAACAGTTCCTTTTAATGGATAACCGCCAGCAATCTTAAGCTTTTCCATTTTTGACTCCCTTCTAAGCCGTGATATGTAAAGGTCAAGCTGGAGAAGCAAACAATGTGTCAGCTAAGACCGATTTAGGCTCGTCTATAATTAAAATTTTCTCCGGAAATACAAGGTACATTTTTCCAACAAATATAGTCAGATTCCGGCAGTTTTCTATTCCTCTAGTTTACACGATATTCCCAAATTCATGTAATAAAATGCAAAAAACCTCAAATTGGGTAAAAGTTCCTAAACCATGATCCAAAACTCAAAAACCAACCACTTTAACGCTTTAAACCATTGGGGGTCTGACCCCCAATGCGGTAGTGCGGTAAAGCGGTGGCTTATCCTCGGGAATTCCAGTCTTTTAAGAAGGCTTCGATTCCTTTGTCTGTCAGCGGGTGGTTGAACATTTGCTGGATGACCTTGTAAGGAACTGTTGAGATGTGCGCTCCTCGCAATGCTGCATCCGTTACGTGCTGTGGATGGCGGATGGAAGCGGCAATGATTTCTGTTTCAATTCCGTGGATTGTGAAAATATCGGCGATCGTTGAAATTAGGTCAAGACCATTGTGGCCGATGTCATCCAGTCTTCCGAGGAATGGGGAAACGTATGTAGCTCCTGCTCTTGCTGCAAGCAATGCCTGGTTCGCACTGAAAACGAGTGTTACGTTTGTTTTGATTCCTTCTTTTGAAAAAACAGAGACTGCCTTGAGGCCTTCTGGAGTCATAGGTACCTTGACTGTAATGTTTGGAGCGATCGCTGCAAGCTCCTTGCCCTCTTTGATCATTCCCTCTGCATCAAGTGCAATTACTTCTGCACTTACAGAACCAGGTACAAGCTCAGTGATTTCCTTCAAGCGGTCTTCAAAAGTAACATTCTTTTCTTTTGCTACAAGGGAAGGATTCGTTGTGACACCTGATAGAATTCCCAGTGCATAGGCCTCGCGAATTTCTTCCATATTGGCAGTATCGATAAAAAACTTCATTTGTAAACGCCTCCAGTCGACAAAATTTTCAATCACATTAAAATGGAATAAAACCGCCTTATAGTAAGGCGGTTTTAATTATAACAGAATTTATTGCCTTTTACGCTTTGTTAGAAGAACCGAATTCGCGCATTTTGCCAGCTACAGTTTCTCTAATAGCATCGCGAGCAGGTCCTAGGTATTTACGTGGATCGTACTCTTCCGGCTTCGCAGCAAGAGTCTCACGAACTGCTTTAGCAGAAGCGATTTGGTTTTCAGTGTTAACGTTGATTTTAGCTGTTCCAAAAGAGATGGACTTCTGGATATCTTTTGTAGGGATTCCAGTTCCGCCGTGTAATACTAATGGTACACCAGCAGTTTTGTTGATTTCTTCCATTTCTTTAAAACCAAGGTTTGGTTCACCTTTGTAAGGGCCGTGAACAGATCCTAGTGCTGGAGCAAGGCAGTCAATGCCAGTGCGCTTAACAAGTTCTTCACATTCTTTAGGATCAGCATAGATAACTCCGGCTGCAACTACATCATCTTCCTGTCCGCCAACTACTCCTAGTTCAGCTTCAACAGAAACTCCTTTTGAATGTGCGTATTCAACAACTTTCGAAGTAATTTCAACGTTCTCTTCGAAAGGACCGTGAGAAGCGTCGATCATGACAGAAGTGAATCCTGCGTCGATTGCTTCCTTACATTTTTCGAAGCTTGAACCATGGTCAAGGTGAATTGCGACAGGAACTGTAGTTTTATAGTCCTCCATCAAACCTTCTACCATTTTCACAACCGTTTTGAAGCCACCCATGTAACGTGCAGCACCCTCAGAAACACCAAGGATAACTGGTGATTTCTCAGCTTCTGCAGCTTGAAGAATCGCTTGAGTGAACTCAAGGTTATTTAAGTTAAATTGCCCAACAGCGTAGCCTTCCGCATTCGCTTTTTTCAGCATTTCAGTCATTGAAACTAAAGGCATTATTTTTCCTCCTTCGATATGATCTTCTTCATTTTGACTATACTACCATTTTAAAGGTTTTCCTTCTCTGCATTTGTTTATGTACCCGAGAAAGGTTTCGCCAAAACGAATCTGATCCTGTGGAATTCATATGTATCATACCAAAAGAAATTCAGAAATGCCATTGTTCAACCCTTGTTTTTGCAAGTGTCATAAAAATGCTATAAAGGAAACGCTGCCAATAATTTGATTAATCAATTAACTTTCTTTTTAACTTAAAAAATTCCATTTTGTGTAATTAACAAATATAAAATAGCCCCTCTCAAAAAATTCAAGAGGGACATTACTATGTATAAAAAATCAGGTTTTTTTCTTACGAAATAGTAAAAATGTTAAAGAAACAGGTTGTCGTAAAACCTTTATGAAACTGTTTGCGAGTATTTTTTCACAGCTGCGCGGATATCATCGATATCAAACGGCTTTGCAAAATGAGTGAGTGCTCCGAGGTCCATTGCTTCCTGGATCATATCCAGCTCACCGTAAGCGGTCATAATGATGACACGGATGTCCGGCTCGATGACCTTCATTCTCTTAAGAATTTCAATTCCATCCATGCCTGGAATCTTCATATCCAATAGGACTAGATCCGGTGGATGCTTTTTAACGATATCCAGGGCCTGGACGCCATTTGCAGCCTGATACGTTTGATAACCTTCTTTTTGCAGCACTTCATTAAGTAGAATTCTGATGCCAAACTGGTCGTCAACAATAAGTATTTTTTCTTTCATGCCGCCTCTTCCCCCTAATAAGTTTTTCAGACACTTTTCATCACTTTTTTGCGTATTTTGCATTATGCAAAATGCTGGCGAAAATAGTCTTGATTTAGATGTTGGTCCAGGAAACGCTCTTCGGTTTATCCCCAATTACATATTTCGTTAAAATTATTGAAATTCCTGCCATATTTTTAAAGTTATTTTTCGACAGGACCTTTTACCTTCTCATTGTAGTCCTATATAATCAATATTGGCAAAGACGGAGGTGCTTTTATGTTAAAAATGTTTTCGACACAGTTAACTGGATTATTTAAAAGACTGCAGGATAAAGAAGAATATTCGATTGAAGATGGCGCACGGTTATTGGCACAGGCTGCAGCCGGACAAGGCACGATCTATATTTTGGGAACAAGGGAAATGAATGCGATTGGACTGGAAGCCATATACGGAGAGGAACCATTGCAATCCGCCTCTATTTTAACAGATGAAGCAGAGTTGGAAGCTGCCGACCGCGTGCTAATTGTAAGCCGTTATTCTGATGACTCAGAGGCTGTTCGAGTGGCCCGTAATTTGCAGGAAAAAGGAATCCCCTTTGTGGCAATTTCCACTGTCCGCGGAGAAGCTGATGTGGAAGGCCTTGATAACCTTGCAGACGTCCATATCGATTTACGCATGACAAAAGGTTTGCTGCCGGATGAACTGGGCAACAGAGTTGGCTTTCCAACTTCCATGGCCGCCCTGTTTATCTATTTTGGGCTGAAGTTTACGATTGAGGAGATTTTGGAGGAGTACTAGTTACTTTTTTTGTTGGTGATCAAGTCAACTGGTGAAAAAAAGACTTTAACTGGTGAAAAACGAAGTTCAACTGGTGAATAACGAAGTCCAACTGGTGAATAACCGATTCAACAAGTAAACTACCCTCTGCAACAGTAGAACTGTCTCCCAAGCAAACTAAATTAAGGGATAGGATCTATGCAATCTTTTGCTGTTTCCGGTGTTACTTTGATCCAACTGGTATTAAATCCTTTCCAACTGGTATTATATTCATCGCAACTAGTATTAAATTAAATCCAACTGGTATTATCATCGCCGCAACTGGTATTAAAATCGATTTTCAGGCTTTTCAGCTGAAAATCGATATGTTTTTCTTCAATATTCCAGGCATAATCCATCGTATATCCCATAACAACAAATAAAGCCGGTACATTCCCCTTATATCGAGGGGAAAATGTACCGGCTTTTTGTGTATTTCACGCAATATTATCGACGAGATTTGATTGATGCTTCAATAAAGTCTCTGAATAATGGCTGCGGGCGTGTTGGTCTTGATGTGAATTCCGGGTGGAATTGGGATGCCAGGAACCATGGGTGATCTTTTAACTCGATGATTTCAACAAGGCGGCCGTCTGGGCTTGTACCAGAGAATAGGAAGCCTGCTTTTTCCATTGCCTGTCGATATTCATTATTGAACTCGTAACGATGGCGGTGGCGCTCATAAATGACTTCATCCTGGTAAGCAGCGTATGCTTTTGTATCTTCATCAAGCTTACATGGATATAATCCAAGGCGAAGTGTTCCGCCAAGGTCTTCGATATCCTTCTGCTCAGGAAGAAGGTCGATGATTGGATATGGTGTGCTTGGCATGATTTCTGCAGAGTGAGCATCCTTAAGTCCAAGTACATTGCGGGCAAATTCAACAGATGCTAGCTGCATGCCAAGGCAGATTCCGAAGAATGGAACTTTGTTCTCGCGTGCGTATTGCGTAGCAAGGATCTTTCCTTCGATACCGCGATCGCCGAAGCCGCCAGGAACAAGGATTCCATCCACATCGTTCAGTAGTTCAACGACATTTTCAGCTGTTACTTCTTCTGAGTTAACCCATTTGATTTCGATATCGCTGTCAAATGCATAGCCTGCATGCTTTAATGATTCAACAACAGAAATGTATGCATCTTGAAGCTCAACATATTTACCTACAAGAGCGATTCTTGTTTTACCGGAAAGGTTTGTCACTTTCTCAACAAGCGCGTTCCACTCTGTCATATCTGCCTGGCCGCAATCAAGCTTGAAGTGGTCACATACAAGCTGGTCCATCTTCTGTTCCTGCAATGCCAGCGGAATGGAGTAAAGAGTATCCGCATCAGCAGCTTCAATAACTGCGTCCTTATCGATGTCACAGAAAAGAGCGATCTTGTCTTTCATATCTTGTGAAATAGGCATTTCTGTACGAAGAACGATGATGTTTGGCTGAATTCCAAGACTGCGCAATTCTTTTACGCTGTGCTGAGTCGGTTTTGTTTTCATTTCGCCAGCAGCTTTGATGTAAGGAACCAAAGTACAATGGACGTACATGACATTATCGCGGCCAACATCATTTTTAATCTGGCGGATCGCTTCCAGGAACGGCAATGACTCGATGTCCCCTACTGTTCCGCCGATTTCTGTGATAACCACATCAGCGCCTGTTTCTTTACCAGCGCGGAAGACACGGTCTTTGATTTCATTTGTGATGTGTGGAATAACCTGTACAGTTCCGCCAAGATAATCGCCGCGGCGTTCCTTTTTAAGAACTGTTGAGTAGATTTTTCCAGTTGTTACGTTGGAGTACTTATTTAGGTTGATATCGATGAAACGCTCATAGTGGCCAAGGTCCAAATCCGTTTCAGCACCATCGTCTGTAACGAATACTTCACCATGCTGATAAGGGCTCATTGTCCCAGGATCCACGTTAATGTATGGATCAAATTTCTGGATTGTAACGTTCATGCCCCTGTTTTTCAGCAATCTGCCTAGGGATGCTGCTGTGATCCCTTTTCCAAGTGACGAAACTACGCCACCGGTAACAAAAATATACTTTGCCATAATGTAATCCCCCTCATCAAACAGTTTGTACAATATGCACCTGTTTAATTGATTTATTAATAAATTTTTTGCTCTTTGATGTGGCTCAGATCATGCTATTTTCCGTCCATGAGCCTGTTCTCCGGGGAAAATAAAAAAACGCCCCGCATACAAAGTATGGGGAGCGTTTTGTCGCTGTTTTAAATAATCGTCCTTTTTTAAGGAGCCCAAAAAGTATTCTACAGCCGGTCATACTAAAAGTCAAGCTGTGATTTACAGATCTTCGTCTTCCTCTAAATCTTCATCTTCGAGAGGGATTTCGTCTTCCTCTTCGTCTTCTAGCAATTCATCGTCATCCTCGAAGTCTTCAGTATCTTCGATTTCTTCGTCAATTTCGTCCTCATCGTCATCATCAAGAAGATCATCGTCTTCATCATCTTCATCGAATTCGTCGATATCGTCGTAGTCAAGTTCATCCTCATCGATTTCGTCGAAGTCTTCGATATCATCCTCATCAACCGCTTTCTTCGATTTCTTCTTCTTAGGCTTGACTGTAGTGACATTGTCCTCTTCCATTTGGTCAACAGGGTACCAAACACGCAGTCCCCAACGGGATTCTCCCTGTGACATGAATCGGCCATCTATGTTTAAATCTGTATAAAACTGAACCATTTTTTCAGTTGCTTCAGCTTCGCTCAGTTCAAGAACCTTCGCAATTTCATTCATTAACTCATTAAATGTTACTGCCTGCTTCTTCTCTTTTAGTAGTTCGAATGCGGCTTCAATCAAAGACATTTCTTGAAGCTCTTCTTTTGAGTATTGTTTTAGACTCAACCTTCGCACTTCCTTTCTCTATTCCAGGCCTTACCCGGCATTGCGTCCGAAAACAAGGAAAATATCCCAGAATGCATATTCTACATTATAAACAAATTCTAAACCTTTATGCTAGTTTTATCTGTCGTTTCTATCGCTTTTTTCGCTTTCTATCCCGGCTTCATGTTGACGTGTCCGCTGGTTCTTCTTTTTTCTTGATAGCTGGGTATAAGCCAGGTAAAAGAAAAAGATTGAGAGAAGAAAAAAAGGTATGGCACCGAGCTGACGCTGATATAGATAGTATGAGGCTGCAGCTGCTGTAGCCGCTCCTGCTGTAAGCAACACCAATCTCAATTCATTCACATCCTGCAGTAGGTCGTATGTACCAACTCTAGTTGATTTACTTGTTTCTATCGCTCTGTTTCGTCTTCGAAATGAGCCTATAGTTAGATTATATAAGATATGTTGGAAAAATGTATGTAAAAGTTTTATAAAATTGTTTTTCTGCAGTCGACTTAATAGTGATTAAATGCAGGAATGGCTTATAGTAAGCCTACAAGCCATCCTGCAATGATGTCATATTTTTCTAGTTGTGTCCTACCTTTATTCACAAACTCCCCGTTTTTTAAACATGGGATGTTTCCAATTTTTCGTAAAATTTTCTTTCATTACATATTCCTGCGGAACTGGCCGCCCACTTCATATAGCGCCCTTGTAATTTGGCCAAGACTAGCGTATTTCACTGTCTCCATCAGCTCAGCAAAAATATTGCCGCCGCTGACTGCCGCTTCCTTCAGGCGTTTAAGTGCTTCTTCTGAATGATCCTTGTTCATATCCTTGAATGATTCAAGATTGCGGATCTGTGTTTCTTTTTCTTCAGTCGTCGCTCTTGCAAGCTCCATGTTGTCGACTTCTTCTTCAGATGGAGGATTCGGATTCAGGTAAGTGTTCACACCGATAATCGGCAGTTCTCCAGAATGCTTCTTCATTTCATAATGCATGGACTCATCCTGGATTTTCCCGCGCTGGTACTGTGTTTCCATTGCGCCAAGCACGCCGCCGCGATCATTGATTCGTTCGAACTCTTGAAGCACTGCTTCCTCTACCAAATCAGTCAACTCTTCGATAATGAATGCACCTTGTAGCGGATTTTCGTTTTTCGTCAATCCATGCTCCTTCGTGATGATCATCTGGATTGCCATCGCCCTCCGAACTGATTCCTCTGTAGGCGTTGTGATGGCCTCATCATAAGCATTCGTATGAAGTGAGTTGCAATTATCGTGCAGCGCCATCAAGGCTTGAAGCGTTGTACGGATGTCGTTGAAATCGATTTCCTGTGCGTGCAGAGAACGGCCTGAAGTCTGGATATGGTACTTCAGCTTCTGGCTTCGCTCATTCGCACCGTACTTGTTTTTCATTACTGTTGCCCAGATACGGCGGGCTACACGGCCAATCACGGAATATTCAGGGTCAAGGCCATTCGAGAAGAAGAAGCTCAAGTTAGGTGCAAAGTCATCGATCTTCATGCCTCTGCTCAAATAGTACTCAACATATGTGAAGCCATTCGACAACGTGAATGCCAGCTGCGAAATCGGGTTCGCACCTGCTTCAGCAATATGGTAGCCAGAAATCGAAACAGAATAGTAGTTGCGGACCTTTTCATCGATAAAATACTGCTGGATATCGCCCATCATTCTTAGCGCGAATTCAGTAGAGAAGATACACGTGTTCTGTCCCTGGTCTTCTTTTAAAATATCAGCCTGCACTGTACCGCGGACTGTTTGCAGCGTCATTTCCTTAATGCCTGCAAACTCTTCTTCCGTCAACTTGCGTCCAAGCTCGGCTTCCTTCTTTTCCACCTGCTGCTCTATCGCTGTGTTCATGAACATTGCCAAGATGATTGGAGCCGGACCGTTGATTGTCATCGATACAGATGTCGATGGATGGCAAAGGTCGAAGCCTGCATAGAGCTTCTTCATATCATCAAGCGTACAAACACTTACTCCACTTTCTCCGACCTTTCCGTAAATATCAGGACGGTAATCCGGATCTTCACCATAAAGGGTTACGGAATCAAAAGCTGTGCTCAAGCGCTTTGCACTATCATCCTTAGAAAGGTAATGGAAACGGCGGTTTGTTCTTTCTGGCGTTCCTTCTCCAGCGAACTGGCGCTTTGGATCCTCCCCTTCACGTTTGAACGGGAATACTCCTGCTGTATAAGGGAAGCTGCCCGGTACATTCTCAAGATATACCCAGCGTAAAATCTCGCCATAATCCTTGTATTTCGGCAATGCTACCTTTGGAATCATCAAGCCGGACAAGCTCTTCGTCTTCAATTCAGTGACGATTTCCTTATCACGGATCTTTGTCACGAACTTGTCAGCACTATACTTTTCCTTCAATGCTTCCCAGTTTTCGATGATATTCTTTGATTCAGGAGTCAGCTTTTTCACAAGCTCTTCTTTCAATACTTCAAGGGATTCAAGGACTTCTCTGTATGTCTGGCTTTCTTTTACTGCCTCAATTGTTCCTTCGATTTGGAACAATCTGCGAGCAAGCTCAGCCTGTTCGGCCGCATTCTTATGGTAGCCGCGGACCGTCTCAGAAATCTCTCTCAAGTAATAACGGCGGTCGTTTGGAATGATGATATTTTGCTTTTCAACGATTGCATTTGTGGAAAAAACTGTCGTCCAGTTCGTGCCCGCTTTTTCATTGATTTTATTGATAAGGTTAGCAAACAAAGCATTTGTGCCTGGGTCGTTGAACTGGCTGGCAATCGTGCCGTACACAGGCATTTCATCCAGGTCTTTGTCCCATAGTAGATGGCTGCGCTGGTACTGCTTCTGCACCTGGCGCTTTGCATCTTCAGAGCCCTTGCGCTCGAATTTGTTGATGACAATCAAGTCAGCGTAATCGATCATATCGATTTTCTCTAGCTGTGAAGGTGCGCCGAATTCACTCGTCATGATGTACATTGAAACATCGCACACTTCTGTAATTCCAGCGTCTCCCTGCCCGATGCCGCTTGTTTCAACGATAACGAGGTCAAAGCCTGCTGCTTTTACAACATCGATTGCATCTTTAATCGCAAGCGATAGCTCGGATTTTGATTTCCTTGTAGCAAGGCTTCGCATATAAACTCGTGGAGAGAAGATCGCGTTCATACGGATTCGGTCGCCAAGCAGCGCTCCGCCTGTTTTTTGCTTAGTAGGATCAACTGATAAAATCGCTACGCGTTTTTCAGGAATTTCATTGATGAAGCGCCTGATCAGTTCATCTGTCAGCGAGCTTTTACCTGCGCCGCCTGTACCGGTGATTCCAACGACAGGAACAGCTTTCGTCATCGTCTTCACTTTTTCCATTAAGCTTTCTACTGCCGCTGCAGTTTCTTTTTCCGAACCAACCTGCTGCTCAGCAAGAGTAATCAGCTTCGCAACTGCATTTGGATAACCTGACTCAAGCTTTTCAATTTCCTCGACGCCTTCTGCTGTCACAGTCGGGAAATCGCATTCCTTGATCATTTGCTCGATCATGCCATTAAGGCCATACTTCCTTCCATCTTCCGGAGAAAAAATGCGCGCGATTCCGTATTCATGAAGCTCTTTTATTTCCCGAGGAATGATGACCCCTCCGCCACCGCCATAAATTCTGATGTGGCCCGCGCCTTTTTCCTTTAAAAGATCATACATGTATTTAAAATATTCCACGTGTCCGCCCTGATAGGAAGAAATCGCAATCCCCTGTGCATCTTCCTGAATGGCGGCATTCACAACCTCTTCAACGGAACGGTTATGCCCGAGGTGAATGACCTCAGCACCCAGTGATTGAAGAATTCTTCTCATGATATTGATTGAGGCATCGTGGCCGTCAAACAAACTTGAAGCTGTCACAAAGCGAATATGATTTTTTGGCTTATATGTTTCCGTCATACTCATTCTGTACCCCCTGTTCTTAATTTCATTTCCGATCCTTTTATCCCCCTGAAAAGCAGTTCGGTCTGCAGTTCTGTATATTCTTCAAGTGTATACAGCTTCTGCAGTGCCCAGCGGCGGAATCCCCACATCTGCCCCTGGACGAAAATATTGTGGGCGATGATTTTGACGTGCTTTTCATCCAAATCCAGCTCGCCATTTTCGACGCAGCGCTGGATCACGTCTTCGAACATCGCAACCATTTCAATTTCTTTTTTTAGCACATAGGGAAGGGCATCCTTTGTCAGCGATTTTACTTCCTGGTACATGACAAGTACTTCATCCTGAAGATCATCCATTACCTTGAAGTAGTTCGCAATTCCCACCTTCAGGCTTTCAAGAGTCCCCTGGTTCGTATCAAGGTTTTCCTGAAGACGGTTGCGAACCTCGTCGTATATACTGTCGCAGACTAGATAAAGGACGTCTTCCTTTGTGCGGATATATTCATAAAGGGTACCGATGCTAAAGCCTGAAGCCCGGGCAATCTCTCTGGTCGTAGTGCGGTGAAATCCCTTCTGCTTGAAAAGGGTAACGGCCCCTTTGATCATCTGGTCGCGCCTCTTTTTCACCAGGCGCTCATCTTTTACCGATGCCTGCACTTCTCGCTTCTTCATCACTTCTCTACCCGCCTTGTTTCCCATTTTTCCAAAGGCCTTATTTTGTCAGCATACGTGATATAACCAAGCGCTGGATTTCCTGTGTTCCTTCGTAAATCTGCGTGATTTTCGCGTCGCGCATGAAGCGTTCCACTGGATAATCCTTTGTATAGCCATAGCCGCCGAATACCTGGACAGCTTCAGTTGTTACCTTCATCGCAGTGTCACCAGCAAACAACTTGGACATTGCAGATTCTTTGCCATATGGAAGTCCTTCAGACTCTAGCCATGCAGCCTGGTAAGTCAGCAATCTTGCAGCTTCAACAGAAGTAGCCATGTCAGCAAGCTTGAAGCCGATTCCCTGGTTGGCAGCGATTGGCTTGCCGAATTGCTGGCGTTCTTTTGCATAACCAACCGCTGCATCAAGCGCGCCTTGCGCAATACCTACAGCTTGAGCAGCAATACCGTTGCGGCCGCCATCGAGTGTCATCATCGCAATTTTGAAGCCTTCACCAACTTCGCCAAGGATATTTTCCTTTGGAACGCGGCAGTCTTCAAAAATGATTTCAGTTGTTGGAGATGAACGGATCCCTAGCTTTTTCTCCTTCTTGCCAACGGAGAAGCCTGGGAAGTCGCTTTCGACGATGAAAGCTGTTGTTCCTTTATGCTTGCTTGTTGGATCTGTTAAAGCGAACACGACATAAATGTCAGCCACGCCGCCGTTTGTGATGAAGATTTTAGAACCGTTCAGCACATAGTGGTCGCCGTCTTCTTTTGCAGTCGTTCTCATTGCACCTGCATCAGAGCCGCTTCCTGGTTCAGTAAGGCCGTATGCGCCAATGCTTTTGCCTTCCGCCATTGGTCTTAAGTATTTTTGCTTTTGTTCTTCATTGCCGAATTTGAAAATCGGCCAGCCCGCAAGTGAAGTGTGTGCAGAAAGCATTACCCCTGTGGATGCACATACGCGGGACAATTCTTCAACTGCGATGCAGTATGCTAGATAGTCACTGCCAATTCCGCCGTACTCTTCAGGCCAAGGAATCCCTGTCAGGCCAAGCTCAGCCATTTTGTCAAAAATCTCGCGGTCAAAGCGTTCTTCTTCGTCACGTTCAGCAGCAGTCGGAGCCACTTCATTCTTCGCAAAATCCCGTACCATTTTTCTGATCATGTCATGTTCTTCGGATAATCTAAAATTCATTTTTGTTTCCTCCGTAACTGTTGGATTTATATTCGCCTTGTTAAACTAGTCTGTTGATTTCCACTCCAGACGCTTCGCTTTCCGCGGGGGGGGGGAGGCGCTGAGCCTCCTCGCACCCGCTGGCGTCTCTGGGGTCTCACCTGTCCAGCTGATCCCGCAGGAGTCTCGCGTCTTCCGTTCCAATCAACAGGGCTTTTTAAATTGAAAGTCTATGACAGAATCATTCAATTAAAACTAGTACCCAATAAACTTTATAACTGCTTACTAATAACAATCTTCTGGATTTCACTGGTGCCCTCGTAAATTTCAGTCACCTTCGCGTCACGGAAATAGCGTTCAACCGGATATTCCTTCGTATAGCCATAGCCGCCGAATACCTGGATCGCTTCTGTTGCCACTTCTACAGCTGTCCTTGAAGCGAAAAGCTTTGCCATCGATGCTTCCAAGCCGCATTTTTGTCCTTCGGAGCGAAGCTGGGCTGCGCGATAGATTAATAGTTTCGCAGCTTCAACGGAAGTAGCCATATCGGCAAGCTTGAAGCCGATGCCTTGCTGAGCAGCGATTGGTTTTCCGAACTGCTGTCTATCCTTTGCATATTCAGTTGCTGCCTCTAAAGCCGCTTCCGCAATCCCCAGCGCCTGTGCGGCAATTCCGATCCGGCCGGAATCCAGGTTGCTCATCGCGATTTTAAAGCCTTCGCCTTCCTGGCCGAGCAGGTTTTCTTCAGGTACCTTCATGTCTTCGAACGTAAGCTGGACCGTACGAGAACCATAGAGGCCCATTTTGTGCTCATCCTTGCCCACGATGAAGCCTGGAGTGTCCTTCTCAACAATAAAAGCCGACACACCCTTTGTACCTGCTTCCGGATTTGTGTTAGCAAAGACAATGTAAACATCTGCTTCGCCGCCGTTCGTAATGAACACCTTAGAGCCGTTCAATACATAATGGCCATCCTTCTTTACCGCCCGCGTTTTCAAGCTTGCCGCATCCGAACCAGCGCTCGGTTCCGTTAGACAGAAAGCTCCAAGGTATTCACCCGCAGCCAGCTTCGGTACGTATTTCTGCTTTTGATCTTCTGTTCCAAAATATAAAATTGGATTCGTGCCTACTGATGTATGGACTGAAAGGATCACGCCAACCGTCGCGCTCACCTTAGAAATCTCATGGATGGCGATGATATAAGAAATAAAATCCATCTCTGCGCCACCATACTGCTCAGGAACCGGAATCCCCATCAAACCAAGCTCGCCCATTTTCTTCAAGATTTCCTTTGGGAACTCGCCATCCTCCATCTTTTCAACAAACGGCGCAATCTCACTCTGCGCAAAATCACGCACCATCTTCCGCATCATATCCTGCTCTTCCGTAAACCTAAGATTCATATGCCAACCTCCCTTTACCGCTTTAAAGCCCCGGGGGTCTGACCCCCAGCACTTCACCGCATCACCGCATCGGGGGTCTGACCCCCAGCGCTTTAACGTGTTAGTGTGTTGTTATTGGTATGTGTAGAAGCCGCGGCCGGATTTTTTACCGAGCCAGCCTGCTTTTACGTATTTTCTTAGCAGTGGGCAAGGGCGGTATTTGTCGTCGCCGAAGCCTTCGTGCAGTGTTTCCATGATGTAGAGGCATGTGTCGAGGCCGATGAAATCTGCTAGTGTCAGCGGGCCCATTGGATGGTTCATGCCGAGCTTCATGACTTCGTCGATCGCTTCCTTCGTGGCGACGCCCTCGTACAGCGTGTAAATTGCTTCGTTGATCATTGGCATCAGAATGCGGTTTGATACGAAGCCAGGAAAATCATTTACCTCTACAGGTACCTTTTCCAGGGTTTTTGTAATATCCTCAATTGTTTGATAGACTTCATCCGCCGTTGCAAGTCCGCGTATGATTTCAACAAGCTTCATCACTGGAACGGGGTTCATGAAGTGCATGCCTATTACTTTCTCAGGTCGTTTAGTAGCCGCAGCGATTTCTGTAATCGGCAAGGATGAAGTATTAGAAGCAAGAATCGCATGAGCTGGAGCAATTTCATCCAACTGGGCGAAAATCTTTGCCTTGATGTCCATGTTCTCAACAGCCGCTTCAATGATAAGGTCAACCCTTGCTGCATCTTGCAAGTCATGTGAAGATGTAATTCTGCCAACGATCTCATCTAGCTGTTCACCAGTCATTCGTCCTTTATCTACTTGGCGGCTAAGATTCTTCTTGATTCCAGCCAATCCACGTTCAACGAATTCGGCTTTGAGATCATTCAATAACACGCTGTATCCTGCCTGTGCGCATACCTGGGCAATCCCTGACCCCATTTGGCCTGCACCGATTACCATAATTGTTTGAACACTCATCGTTTCTCCTCCAGCTTCATTAAAAATTTCATATCAACAGAGGGCAGAATCAAACTGCCCTCCCCATCAAACTTCATATCAAGTTAATCTATTATCCAGTAACCTTATTGCTTCGGGACCTCAATCATCACTGCGTCTCCCTGGCCACCGCCGCTGCAGATCGCCGCAATGCCGACCCCGCCACCGCGACGCTTCAGTTCATGCATCAGGGTAAGGATGATGCGCGCCCCACTCGCCCCGATTGGGTGTCCAAGGGCAACCGCTCCGCCGTTTACATTGACCTTCTCAGGATCAAGGTTCGCGATGCGTCCGCTAGTCAAAGCTACAGCAGCAAAGGCTTCATTGATTTCAAAAAGGTCGATTTCCTCAAGGGATTTCCCTGTTTTCTTCAACAGCTCGTTAATCACCAATCCAGGTGTTTTTGGGAAGTCCTTCGCTTCAGTCGCGATCGCCGCATGCCCAAGAATGACTGCCTGTGGTGTCCTTCCTTCACGCTGGGCACGCTCTTCACTCATCAGCACAAGAGCCGCCGCACCGTCATTGACGCCTGGCGCATTACCAGCTGTGATTGTACCGTCTGAATTGAATACAGAGCCCAGTTTTGCAAGCTTTTCAAGCGAAGTATCCTTCCTTGGCGATTCATCATGCTGAACTAGAATAGGGTCACCTTTTCGCTGCGGCACTTCGACAGGAACAATTTCTTCAGCAAACTTGCCTGATTCGATGGCTTCGATTGCCCTCTGGTGGCTGCGGTATGCCCACTGGTCCTGCTCCTCGCGGCCGATTTCCAATTCTTTTGCGACTTCGTTTCCATATGTGCCCATGTGCACACCTTTGAAGCTGCAAGTCAAGCCGTCATGAATCATTAAGTCCTTCACCTGGCCATCACCCATTCTCAAGCCCCAGCGCGCCTTTGGCAGAAGGTACGGTGCGTTGCTCATCGATTCCATTCCGCCAGCGACAATGACTTCCTCATCTCCCGCACGGATGATCTGGTCGCCAATAGTCAAGCTGCGCATTCCAGAAGCACAAACCTTATTAACCGTTTCTGTCTTTACTTCCCACGGAAGACCCGCTTCTCTCGCTGCCTGGCGTGAAGGAAGCTGCCCCTGTCCTCCCTGAAGAACAGTTCCAAGGATGACTTCGCCTACTTCCTCAGGATTAACATCTGCTCGTAGTAGCGCTTCTTTTACCGCGATTCCCCCTAGCTGGCCTGCAGTAAATCCACTCAGCGCTCCGCCAAGCTTGCCGAAAGGTGTTCTTGCTCCTGCTAAAATGACTGTTTTACCCATGATTATCTCTCCCCTACTAATCTATTAATAAGTGAAAAAAATAAATTCTCATCTGGTCCAAGTTACGATGACTGAACGCTCGCTCGATAACTAGCTTAAAAAATAAACCTTTAAATGAAATGTAAAAAATTGATGAATTTCTAAGAGGTTGATTTGCCGATTCGGCATCCATAGATGTAAGCGCTTTATCATACTATTCATTTTACTTTAAAAATAGTAGAAATTGAAACACTTTGCTAAAAATTCAAAATAGATTCATCGAATTTTTCAGGTGAGTCAACTTCTACTATTTGGGTGTGAGCATTGATTTATCTTATGATAGGAGTGGTTTTAGTTCTCCAAAAACCGACTTTTCTAGCAGTTCTGCTACGTCGAGTGTATCTACGCTTTCTTCTACTTCCTTCGCTTTCGTTCCATCGGAAAGCATCGTTAAGCAGTATGGGCATCCGGAGCTGATGACGGAAGGATTCACTGATAATGCCTGTTCTGTACGGGCAACATTGATCCTGTGCCCTGTTTCTTCTTCCATCCACATCAAGCCGCCACCGGCGCCGCAGCACATTGCGGTATCGCGGTTTCGTTCCATTTCCTTCAATGTTACGCCTGGAATCGCCTTTAAGATATCACGCGGTGCGTCATAAACCTCATTGTATCTTCCAAGGTAGCACGAATCATGGAAAGTAATCGTTTCGTTCAATGCATGCTTCGGAACGAGTCTTCCTTCTTTCACTAACTGCGCAAGAAGCTCTGTATGGTGATAAACCTCTGCTTCAAGTCCAAAGTCAGGATATTCGTTCTTAAAGATATTGTATGCATGAGGGTCAATCGTAACGATTTTCTTTACTTCATTTTTCTCGAATTCTTCAATGTTTTTCGTCGCAAGCTCCTGGAACAAGAACTCGTTTCCAAGACGGCGTGGAGTATCGCCGGAGTTCTTTTCCTTATTTCCAAGGATCGCGAATTTGACGCCTGCTTCGTTCAGAAGCTTAGCGAATGATAGCGCGATTTTCTGGCTGCGGTTGTCATAGGAACCCATCGCGCCAACCCAGAATAAGTATTCAAATTCTTCATCTGTTTTTTTCATTTCTTTTACCGTAGGAACAACGACATCGTCGCGAAGCTCGCGCCAGTCTTCTTTTTCCTTACGGTTCAAGCCCCAAGGGTTACCCTGGCGTTCGATATTCGTCATTGCGCGCTGTGCGTCAGCGTTCATTTTACCTTCTGTTAATACGAGGTAACGGCGAAGGTCGATGATCTTGTCAACATGCTCGTTCATAACCGGACATTGGTCTTCACAGTTACGGCACGTCGTACATGCCCAGATTTCTTCTTCAGTGATTACATCGCCAATCATGCTTGGATTGTATGCAAGACCTGCAGCTGCTTCCTCTGCACCTTGTCCCGCTGCTGCAAGCGCGATTTGATTGCCTTTCGTATTCCCAAAAGCGAATGTAGGAACCCATGGCTGCTTGGAAGTGACAGCCGCACCGTGCAGTGTTAAATGGTCACGGAGCTTGACGATCAAATCCATTGGTGACAGCATTTTGCCTGTACCGGTTGCCGGACACATATTCGTACAGCGGCCACATTCAACGCAGGCATAGAAATCGATCATTTGCTCATAATTGAAATCGGTGATTTTACCGGCACCGAAAGTTTCCTGAGTCTCGTCTTCAAAATCAATCTTTTTAATCTTTCCTGGAGAATCAACCTTAGTCAAATACACATTGGCAGGACCTGCGATTAAGTGTGCGTGCTTTGATTGTGGCACGTATACAAGGAATGCCAGCAAGAACAGCAAATGGATCCACCATGCGATATAGAAAATCGTGATGGCGGCTGTCTGTGGAATTCCGCTGAATACGGTTGCGATAAGCGATGCAACCGGCTCTGTCCATGTACCCTCATGACCATGCCAGATCATGCCCATTCCGTTTCCAAGCAGGACAGAAAGCATCAATCCGCCAATAAACAGAAGAACAAGACCGTTTTTAAAGCCGCGCTTCAAACGGACAAGCTTTTCAACATAACGACGGTAAAAAGCCCATACGACTGCAACAAGAATCGTCAATGTCACGATTTCCTGGAAAAACGTGAAGCCTGGATACAGTGGTCCAAGCGGTAAATGTGAGCCTGGCTTTAAACCTTTCCAAATAAAATCAATTGCCCCAAACTGGACAAGAATGAATCCATAAAAAAACATAACGTGTATGATACCGCTTTTTTTGTCTTTCAAAAGTCTTTTCTGGCCAAATACATGTACCCAGATTCTTCTTACACGCTCTTTTACATCATCATCAAACTCCGATTTCTTGCCGAGCTTGATGTATTCGATTCTCGTTTTAACCACATAAACGAACAAACTGACTGCGTAAGCGGTTACAAGCAAGAACGCGATAAGATTGATCCAAAGCAGACCGTTCATAAAATCGTTTACCCCTTTCGATGCTGATTTTTGGATAAAAATTTTTAAACAAACCAATTTTCTGAATATACCCTTATTTCCATTATATAATGAATGAGCATTCAGTCAACTCATTTCCTTTCATTTCTGAAAATTGTTTATACTCCCTCTTTTACAGGAACATAACATATAACATGCAATTTCGGCAAAGATAAAATAAATACTTTAAAGGGAGCCGAATCGCTATGGAGATTGGATGGATTTTATTTTGGATTATAGCAGGGCTTGCCTTGTGGGTGTATGCAGACTTTATCCTCGGAAGAAAAAAACATCTGTCAAACGTAAATAGAAATGTTTTACCTATGAGAGAAAGTAACCTTGCCATTTTTGCAAAAGGTCCTGAGCTGTTTGGGGACCTTTTTTCAGAAATAAAAAAAGCAAAGCAGCACATTCATATTCTGTTTTACATTGTTCAGGATGATAAAATAAGCCAGGAGTTTCTTACGATTTTAAAAGAAAAAGCTCAAGAAGGTGTCGAAGTCCGCCTTCTGGTAGACTGGGTCGGCAGCGGGTTGAAGCGGAAGTCGATCCAATCCTTGAAGGATGCCGGTGTCGAATTCGCCTATTCTCAAACACCGAAATTCCCTTTCCTTTTTTATTCCTCACAGGTGCGGAACCATCGTAAAATTACTGTCATTGACGGCCACATCGCTTACCTTGGCGGCTTTAATATTGGTAAGGAATATTATGATCAGGACCCAAAGCTGTCACCATGGCGCGACTACCATTTAAAAATGACCGGTGAAGGAGTCATGGACCTGCAAAAAGAGTTTCTCGAGGATTGGCGAGCAGCTGCTAAGGTAAATCTCCTAAACGACAAGGCATATTTTCCGCCTTTGGAAAAAGGGTCAATCCGCCAGCGGCTCGTTCCAACAGAAGGAATTCTGCTCGAGGAACTTTTTGCAAACCTGATCACCGAGTCTAAAAAATCGATTTTCATTGGCACCCCTTATTTCATTCCAAGTAAGAGAATTTTTAATCTTTTACTGGATGCACTAAAAAAAGGTGTCGCTATCACAATTCTCGTTCCTCACAAAGCAGATCATATTTTAGTAAAAGAAGCCTCCCATCCTTATTTAAGGACACTGCTTAAGGAAGGCGCGGAGGTATACCAATATTTAAAAGGATTTTACCATGCCAAGGTTGTTATTATCGATGACCAAGTGTGTGACGCAGGAACGGCTAATTTTGATAAAAGAAGCATGTTTCTAAATTATGAATTGAATTGTTTGATTTATGATCATGCTTTTATCAAAAAAGTAAATCATATCGTTACAGAGGATATCCTTAATTCCCAAAAGGCGACACTTCAGGAACTGAATCGGATTAACATGCTGCTTTCCGTCAAGGAAAAGGCTGCACGGACGATTTCTTACTTTTTATAAGGGTCTGTTAAACAAGGCTGTTGATTTTCGTTCCAGGCGCTTCGCTTTCCGCGG
>NZ_JBALSS010000004.1:124891-129854 GCF_036967045.1 Bacillus sp. JJ1609
ATCAACAGGGTTTAAAAATTAACATTCAGCTTTAACAAAACCTTTTATAGAGCTGTTTTCGTTTATTTGGCTTTCCAACTATCCTTTTAAAAACAGCCTTTTTAAGCAATTCAAAAAATAACCGAAGCCAAACGTTGTTGCTGCGGTCAATGAAGGAGTTTCACTATGATTATTCGGCTTGGATATGTCTCCACTGCCATCAGTTTATGGGATGCTTCCCCGTCGAAGGCATTGACGTTTGCGCGTTACGGACAGCTGGCCAAAGAGGAGCGTCATGAAAAGCTGCTTTCCGTGACGTACCAAAACCTGTTAAACACAGAAAGAATGATCCATTATAATATCGCTCACGATATCCCGCTTTACCGGTTCTCAAGCTCGATTGCCCCGCTGGCAACTCATCCAGAAGTGAACTGGGATTATGTTACGCCTTTCCGCGATGAGTGGCTGGAAATCGGAGATCTTGTGAAAAAGCACAGAATAAGAACAAGCTTCCATCCGAATCAGTTCACGCTTTTCACTTCGCCTCGGGAGGAAGTGACAGCCAATGCAATTCTGGACATGGAATATCATTATGGAATGCTGGAAGCGATGGGACTCGAGAACGAAGCAATCATCAATATCCATATTGGCGGAGCCTATGGGAACAAGGAAGAAACCATTTTGCGGTTCCATGAAAACTTCGCGAAGCTCCCTGCTCACATAAAGAAAATCACCACTCTGGAGAATGACGACAAAACCTATAATGCAGAAGAAACACTCGCCGCCTGCGTGAAGGAAGATGTGCCGTTCATGTTTGATTATCACCATCATATGGCGAACCTCTGTGAAGAAACTCTTGAGAATATCCTGCCTGTTGGCTTTAACACCTGGGCTAGAACAGGTTTAAAGCCAAAAATCCATATCTCGTCGCCTAAATCGGAGAAAGCGTACCGTTCGCATGCGGATTACGTCGACCACGAGTACATCCTTCCATTAATCCAAATTTTGCGTGGAATCGGACAGGACGTCGATTTTATGATTGAAGCGAAGACAAAGGATAAGGCAGTTCTCGCTTTGGTTGAGGATTTGGCTAAAATCCGGGGAGTGAAACGGATTGGCGGGGCTGTTTTGGAGTGGAAATAAGCTAAATGACTGCTAACCAAAGAGGTTTCTTTTTAATAGCTGCAAAGTTAAAAGTAAAAAAAAACACCTAGATAAGCAGTGTGATTCGCATACTAATACGAAATCGCGCTGCTTTTTGCTCATTTTCAGGAATAATATGTTAAAATTACATTTATTTACTTAGTCTTAGGAGCAGGAAAGGAAGTTGCCTGTAATAAATTCAATAAAGTGGGTATTTTAATGAAACTCAAAACATTTCTTGGTTTTATGATCTTATTTGCTGCATATCACACCTCAGAATTAATAGGCAATAATCCTATTTTTATCTTGTGTAGTTTTTTATTATTTTTTATAGTCGCACAAATAGTTGCAAAATTACTTGGGGAAAAAGGAATATCTGCCTTTGGTCTGCAAAGAAATAAAAATACTTCTAGGAGTTTATTAACAGGTTATTTGTTAGGTATATTATTCTATGGAGGAAGCTTTATTGTATCTGTTATTTCGGGCAAAATTTATTTTGATGGCTTTTTTTCCATTAAACAAATTATCCTTCCTTTACTTGGAATAATTATCATTACCTTTCTTTCCTCTGCAAGTGAAGATATCTTAACGCGCGGATATGTTTTTAAGTATCTTCCAAGAAAACTTTCATCCGCAACATTAGTGGGAATCTCTTCCGTTATTTATGTACTTAATCACATTTGGAGAATCGATGATGGCTCTACTCAGTGGATCATGCTTTTTTTAATGGGGTTAACGTACGCAATTCCTTTTGCAGTAACTGGCTCCCTATGGTTTACAATAGGATGTCACTGGGGTTGGAACACAGTTTCACTTTTCAAAAGTCAAATTGGGAATATGAGTGATTTGAAGATTATTGACCATACAACTGACTGGACTTACATTATAACGATGGCAATTTTCCTCATATTTGTATCTATCTATTCAAAGTTAGTCTTAAAACCATCTGCTGATAGAAATGTAGCTTCGGGTTTAAAAAATGGAATTGAACTTTAATTTAAATACCTTATCAAGATATATCACTAAACAATTTAGTTATAAAAATGCGCGAGTCCAGCTGGGAACTCGCGCATTTTTTATGAGTAAATATGAGATTTTACATTTTTTCAGGTGCAGAAACACCAATCAAAGCAAGTGCATTCTTCAAGGTGATTTGCGCACTCTTGATCAGGGACAGGCGAGCCTGTGTTCTTTCTTTATTGTCCACATCCAAAACTTTTTCAGCATTGTAGAAGCTGTGGAACACTGACGCAAGTTCGAAAATGTAATTGCTGATGCGGTGCGGCATGCGTTTTTGAGCTGCCTCTGCTACCGCAAGCGGAAATTCGCCAATCTTCTTCAGCAGGTCCATTTCCTTCTCAGCCTCAATTAATTTGAAATCCGCATCTTTTCCAACTGTGAAGCCTTGCTCCTCAGCTGAACGCAAAATGCTTGAAATACGTGCATGTGCATACTGCGCGTAGAATACTGGGTTTTCATTCGACTGGGATACGGCCAGATCAAGGTCAAAATCCATATGCGTATCCGCACTTCTCATCGCGAAGAAGTAACGTACTGCATCTAGGCCTACCTCTTCGATCAGGTCACGCATCGTAACAGCCTTACCTGTACGCTTGCTCATCTTCATCTTCTCGCCATTTTTATAAAGGTGGACGAGCTGGATGATTTCAACCTCAAGCGTATCGCGGTCGTAACCAAGCGCCTGGATTGCCGCCTTCATACGCGGGATATAACCATGGTGGTCCGCACCCCAGATGTTGATTAATTTTTCAAAGCCGCGCTCAAGCTTATTCTTATGGTAAGCGATATCCGGGGTCAAATAAGTGTAAGATCCGTCCTGCTTGATCAGCACGCGGTCCTTGTCATCGCCAAGCTCAGTTGAACGGAACCAAGTTGCACCGTCCTCTTCATAGATATGGCCATTGACACGAAGAGCATCCAACGCTACATCTATTTTTCCATCATGGTAAAGCGAAGTTTCGGAATACCAGACGTCAAACTTAACGCGGAAATTCTCAAGGTCCTGCTTCAGCTTTTCCATTTCATATTTCAAGCCGTACTCACGGAATGTATCAAAACGCTCCTGGTCAGGAACATTCACATATTTGTCGCCAAATTCCTCAGCAAGCTTCTTGCCGATTCCGATGATGTCCTCACCTTGATAGCCATCCTCAGGCATCGTCTTGTCCATGCCAAGAGCCTGGAAGTAACGAGCTTCAACAGACAACGCGAGATTATTAATCTGGTTGCCGGCATCATTGATATAATACTCACGGGAAACATCGTAGCCAGCCTTTGCAAGCACATTGCACAATGAATCGCCGACTGCTGCACCGCGCGCATGTCCAAGGTGCAGGTCACCTGTCGGGTTGGCAGAAACGAACTCGACCTGGATTTTCTGGCCGTTGCCAACCTTCGACTCCCCGTAGCTGTCGCCAGCGTCAAGGATCGCCGGAATCAAGTCTGTCAAATAGCTGTTATCCATGTAAAAATTGATGAACCCTGGTCCCGCGATTTCTATTTTTTCGATGGACGCCTTGCTTTTATCAAAATTCTCGATCAGCTGCTCAGCAATCTGGCGTGGAGCCTTCTTCGCAACACGCGCAAGCTGCATCGCCATATTCGTAGAGTAATCCCCATGCGCCTTTTCCTTTGGTGTTTCAAGCACGACGGAAGGAATTTGTGCTTCCTCCGCAAGATTCGCCTTGATAGCAGCCTGCTTGATTTCTTCCTTCAGCTTCAATTGAACCTGTTCAACTATATTCATTTGGCTTCCTCCTTATAATTGATCGTCATATGGTATGTACCTGCATTCGAGCCCTGAATGGCCATATCATACAGCAAATCCACATGGCCCTCTTGCTTTTCTTCACTAAAATCAGTATCAAGCCGTTTTGTGAGCGCCGAGGTTTCCAGCAGCCCATACGGCGTCTTATAATTGCCAGGAGTCTTTTTATTCAGCAGAAAATGAAGCCTCATCTTAATCGCACCGCTCCGTAAAATCAGCACTTCGTTTCCTGTAATCTTTACAGTCGTATGAACGTCCCCTTCCTCCATCACTTCATCATACTGGAGGTACGAGCTGTTCGCTTTTTTATAGTATCGGCCAAAAGTGGTCAATTCAAAAGTCTCCTTCTCACTGCCACTATAAATAGCCGTCTTAACCGTCACCTTAACAGGTATTTGATCAGCGGGTTCAATCGACATCGATAACACGCCCTTTTCTTGTCCAGCTCAAGTGCCTAGCCCCTCGGGTCACAAGCCGCCCTGCTGTGGTGGCTGAAGAACTGCCTCCTCGCAGGTCGTCTTATGCCTGTCGGGGCTGCCCAAGGCACTTCTGCTTTTCTAGTTCTATTATAACTTTATAAGTATAAATATTCTCATTTGAAAGTGCAAGGTTCGCAGGGACTCTCTCTACACATTTCCGACTTTTAAACCAGCCAATATTAGGCATAGGCGTATAAGATTATAGGACCTCCAATCCGGGTATTGATTATTAAAACCTTTTAAGGAGGTGGCCTATATGAAAATCGAGGTTAAATGTGAAGTAGAAAATTGCAAATACTGGGCAGAGGGCGACCAATGTGTTGCCGACTCAATCCTGGTTGTTGCCAATACAGGCAGACAAGCTGCAAATGAGCGCGAAACAATCTGTGATACATTTGAAAAGATGTAATTTTAGTAAACTGGATGGCTTATTGCTATCCAGTTTTTTAGTTTGTTGGAAAAATATGAACAGATTCCGCCATATACGTGACTGGTATTTACAAAGAAATGTGTGATTCCGCGGGATTTTGTTGAAATCCCGGAAGAACTCCCTTTGATTCCGCAACTTTTTGTC
>NZ_JBALSS010000004.1:129884-146798 GCF_036967045.1 Bacillus sp. JJ1609
TTTGTCGAAATCCCGCAACCTGGAAAAAACATCTGATTTTTTCCAATTTTAAAAGGGAGAAGCACCGAGCTTTTACTCTCGAAAACAAAAAAAGCTGCCCCGTATAAAAAGGAAACAGCTTCATTTCTCATATTTACTTCACAAACCCAAGCATCATTTCACGAATGATTTTGCTCGCTGTGTTTGAAGTCATTTCAGATGTATCGTAGATTGGCGCTACTTCAACTAAATCTGCACCTACTACATTTACTTCAGAGTTTGCAATGGCATGGATGGATGCGAGCAATTCTTTTGAAGTGATTCCGCCAGCATCAACTGTTCCTGTTCCAGGCGCATGCGCTGGGTCAAGGACATCGATGTCGATTGTGACATAAACCGGACGGCCTGCAAGCGTAGGCAGAATTTCTTTTAAAGGCTCAAGAACCTCAAACTTTGAAATATGCATGCCGACTTCCTTTGCCCACTCGAACTCTTCCTTCATACCTGAACGAATTCCGAAAGAATACACATTTTTAGGGCCAATGTGCTCAGCAATTTTGCGGATTGGCGTTGAGTGGGATAATGGCTCCCCTTCATAATGCTCGCGCAAATCTGTGTGTGCATCAAAATGGATGATTGCCAGATTTTCATACTTTTTTGCTACAGCTTTCATGACCGGCCACGAAACAAGGTGCTCTCCACCCATTCCTAGCGGGAATTTTTCAGCAGCTAAAAGCTTGTCGACGAATTCTTCAATCATATCAAGGCTTTTTTGTGCATTCCCGAAAGGAAGCGGGATATCCCCTGCATCAAAATACTGAAGGTCTGCCATTTCACGGTCAAGGTACGGGCTGTATTCTTCTAATCCGATGGAAACCTCACGGATGCGAGTAGGGCCGAAACGGGAGCCCGGACGGTAGCTGACAGTCCAGTCCATTGGCATTCCGTAAAGAACTGCCTTGCTTTCCATATAGTTTGAATGGCTGCCGATAAATACATTGCCAGAATATGCTTCATCAAAACGCATTCCAAACACCTCTTTCACTATTGTTAGTCCACATTAAAAGGGCCCCCGAATGACCGGGAAGCCTTAACAGGGCGAACCCGGCAGAAGCCTGCAGCAACACCGGATCCAATATTCAAATCTTATTTTAAAAGGTCGCCAACAAATTTAGGCAATACGAAAGCTGCTTTGTGAAGCTCTTTCGTGTAGTATTTTGTTTCGATTTCATGGAAACGATCTTCGCTTACTTCAAGCGGGTCATGCTTCTTTGAACCCAGTGTGAATGCCCACATTCCGCTTGGGTATGTTGGGATGTTCGCAACATAAAGGCGTGTGATCGGGAAGATTTCTCTTACATCCTTTTGGACATTGCGGATTAGGTCCGCCTTGAACCAAGGGTTATCAGACTGTGCTACAAAGATGCCATCTTCCTTCAATGCCTTCGAAATTCCAGCGTAAAAGCCTTTAGTGAACAAGTTCACTGCTGGCCCAACTGGTTCAGTAGAGTCAACCATGATGACATCATACTGGTTTTCGCTTTCTGCGATATGCATGAAGCCGTCCCCAACCTGTACATCAACACGTGGATCATCAAGCTTGCCAGCGATTTCAGGCAGGTACTTTTTAGAGTACTCGATTACTTTTCCATCGATATCAACCAATGTCGCTTTTTTCACGCTAGGGTGCTTAAGGACTTCACGGATTACGCCACCATCGCCGCCGCCTACAACCAACACATGCTCAGGGTTAGGGTGCGTGAACAATGGAATGTGTGCAACCATTTCGTGGTATACGAACTCATCCTTTACAGATGTCATAACCATGTCGTCAAGCAATAGCATATTGCCCCACTCTTCTGTTTCCACCATATCAAGCTTCTGGAACTCTGTTTGTTCTGTATGTAACGTCTTGTTCACTTTCATCGTGATACCAAAGTTTTCTGTCTGCTTTTCTGTAAACCAAAGACCCATTAATATCCTTCCTTTCGGCAAAAAAATTCCGTTATGATGCGGCGAGTTTTCACATGCATGGACTAAAGCCTGAACATCATTTTATACACTGCTAGACCTTTACGCCCCGTAATTATCTATTTTCAAAATGAATCGCTTGCATATTTAGTTTTATACTTCCCCAACATCACAAATACAAACATCAGAAAAAGTATAGTTGAATCTAGCAAAATTGCAAGTAAAATTTAATTCTCGGCCTCTAAATGTTTAAAACTTGCGATTTTCTTTCATACTGATAGTATCTATCTTTTTGAGGGGGAAAGCAGCATGGAGCTGATGACCGACCAGCGGTTTCGCAAAACAATTAAATACTTGCGGGCACTCATCTTTTTTGGGCTTGCGGGCTTGGCCTTAGCCACCGTTCTTTACTTTTCTCTGATCGGTTACGCTAAGCTGCAGGGACCGCCTGAGTTAGCTGTACCGCAGTCTACCTTATACTTTTCAGACGATGGCACTGTCATCGGCGAGAGTAATTCTGGACAGAAGCGTTATTGGGTTTCATTAAAAGATATCTCTCCGCATTTAATTGATGCAACGATATCTATAGAAGATAAAAGCTTTTTTGCTCATAACGGCTTTGATTATAAACGGATTGCCGGGGCCGCACTCGCTGACGTAAAGGCGATGTCAAAGGTTCAGGGAGCTAGCACGATCACCCAGCAATACGCACGGAACCTTTACCTTGCCCATGAAAAAACATGGAAGCGAAAAGCGGTTGAAGCGTTCTATACATTACGGCTTGAAATGAATTATTCGAAGGATGAGATCCTCGAAGGTTATTTAAATACAATTTATTATGGCAATGGTGCATATGGTGTCCAGGCTGCAAGCCGTTATTATTTTGGCAAGGACGCGAAGGATTTATCCCTTGCGGAAGCTTCCATGCTGGCAGGAATCCCGAAAGGCCCTAACATTTATTCGCCTTTTGCTTCCATGGAAAAAGCAAAGCAGCGCCAGCAGACGGTCCTCTACACAATGAAGGCAAATGGGTTCATAGATGAGCTGACGGCTGAAAAAGCTAAAATAGAGAAACTGCAGCTTGTCGGCAAACACCAGCATGGCCAGCTTGGCTCGGCACCGTATTTCCAGGATGCAGTTAGGAACGCGCTGAAAAACTCATTGAATTTCGATGATCGCACCATCTCCCTGGGTGGTTTGAAGGTATATACGACTCTCAACCTGGAACAGCAGGAAATCGCTGAAAAAACAATCAGCAACATGATTTCATCTGACTCAGAAATACAGGCCGGATTTGTGGCCATGAACCCGAAAAACGGGTATGTGAAGGCACTTGTTGGTGGAAGAAATTACGAGGAAAGTCCATTTAACCGGGCCGTCCAGGCAGTCAGACAGCCGGGCTCTACGATGAAGCCGCTGCTCTATTATGCCGCTCTGGAAAATGGCTTCACGCCATCAACGACCATGAAGAGCCAGCTGACAACATTCATGTTTGATGACGATCGCTCTGAATATACACCGCACAATTTTAACAACAAATATGCAAACGCTGATATCACTATGGCTCAGGCATTAGCAGTGTCTGATAACGTCTATGCAGTGAAAACACATCTCTTCCTCGGTGAGGAAACCTTAATTGAAACCGCCAAACGTTTTGGCATCACAACGAAAATGGAAAAGGTTCCTTCGCTTGCTCTTGGTACCTCAGGGGTGAGGGTAATTGAAATGGCCAATGCCTACAGTATGCTGGCCAATGGCGGCAAAAAAGTGGCGCCAGTTTTGATTAAAAGGGTTGAGAACCATAGAGGGGATGTCATCTATGAATACCAACCTGAAGATGCTGAGGTATTGAAGCCTGAAGTAGCATCGGTCATGACCCATATGCTGACAGGAATCTTTGATAAAAAGCTGAACGGATACGCTTCCGTTACTGGCAGCACGCTGATCAAGAAAATGACACGGCCATATGCGGCAAAATCAGGAACGACTGAAACAGACAGCTGGATGATCGGCTACACTCCCCAGCTCGTCTCGGCAGTATGGACTGGGTACGACAAAGGCAAGCCAATCGAGCTGCCAGTGGAAAAATCATACGCAAAGAATATTTGGCTCGATTTCATGGAAAAAGCACTCGACAATGAGCCTGCGAAGAAATTCAAAGCTGCAAAAGGCACAGTCGCTGTGTATGTCGACCCTGCCAACGGAAAGCTCGCTGCCGATGACTGCCCAGTTAAACGACTCACTTACTTCCAGACCGGCACTGAGCCAACAGAATATTGCACAGACCATCTCGGTGACGTAGAGTTTAAAGAAGAAAAACCAGAAAAGAAAAAAGAAAAGAAACCTTGGTATAAGCGTCTATTCGGGAACTAAGTATCTGCCTACCATACCTTGTCAACGACAATTATCGCCAAAAAAAGGCCTTAAATCAAAGAAAAACCCCGGAAGTAAGCTCCCGGGGTTTTTCTCGTCCTAGCATAAAATGTGTTTTTACGCTGTTATAAGTTTACTTTTTTTATTCAAAGTGAGCAAGCCAGATATTGTTAACTAGAAAAAATGTCACAATTTCGACAAATTTAAGGGATATTTATCCAAGTCGTCTTTCTTCATAAAATCGAACTTTAACACTTCCTTATTCAGCAGCTAAATCAGCCTTCAATTGCTCAGATGATCTTTCCCACATACCAGCATCATGATTTTTCAAATAATCAGCAAGGATTGCTTTGGATTTGTCATCCATATGGTCGACAATGATATGTCGCTTTATTGACTTATCAAGACGGTTCACATGCTCAGGCAGCAATTTATAGCCGCGGCGAATTTCACGGTTGATGGTCATTTCGCACGCTGTAACCCCAGCATAATATGGACCCTCTTCCTTCCTGTCAATCGTCACCCAGACAACCCAATACAGCTTCGCATCCGGAACTTCATTGCGGTCAGGGAGAAACTTGATGCCTTTTTCGACAACACTCCTCGCGTGCATCGCTCCTACATCAACTGTTGCCTCACCCGCCTCCACATCCACGATGACCGGTGACACATTGTCTAAAGTAAGAACACCCTTCCCGAACCCCTTATGGCCGTCCATAGGATCATTCTTGATAATATTGAAACCGATATTTTTACCTTTTTTCTCTTCCATAAAAAATAACCTCCTTAACGCGTTTACGACCTTTAATGGAACAATTCGTTGTAGTTATTCCGTTTTTATTGTTCTTATTATCTAAATTGAACAGGTTTTCTCGCAGTTTTTTATCCTTTAATGTCCAATGGCTTTTATTGGAACATCCTACTGACGATTTTCTCCTTCGCAGTGTTCCAATCGACCTTATTGGAACATTCTACTGGCGATTTTCTCCTTCGCAATGTTCCAATGGACCTTATTGGAACATCCTACTGACGATTTTCTCCTTCGCAATGTTCCAATAGACCTTATTGGAACATCCTACTGGCGATTTTCTCCTTCGCAGTGTTCCAATGGACCTTATTGGAACATTCTACTGGCGATTTTCTCCTTCGCAATGTTCCATTAGACCCTATTGAAACATTCTAAGACGATTTTTTTCTTTGCCTGTTACCAAACCCTAACTAAACAAACTCTGAATACCATCAAGCAATGCCGGTATCACATAATGGAAAATCGGCTGGATTGTATATTGGTCAAGTGGCGTGATTACCAGGATCAAGAAAATAACTGATCCATACGCTTCGTACTGGGTAAGCTTCGCTCTGATGTTCGCAGGTGCCAGGTCCTCGATGATGCGGTAGCCATCAAGCGGCGGGAACGGCAAGAGGTTAAAGACGAACAGCATCGCGTTCAGCCCTATGAATATATTGAGAAAATCAAGAAAAAATTGTGGTACACCAGCAGCCAATCCAAGGGCGCTATATATGTACCAGATCGCGAAGGCTAGGATGACCAGGAGCAGGTTGCTGATTGGGCCAGCAACAGAAACGAGTACTCCCGCAAGCCGCGGATTCTTGAACATAAATCGATTCACGGGGACAGGTCTGGCCCAGCCAAAACCAGCAATGAAGATCAGGATCGTTCCAAGTGGATCCAGATGCTGAATTGGATTCAGCGTCAGCCTCCCCTGCTTTTGCGCAGTGGGATCGCCAAACTTATAAGCAACCCATGCATGCGCGAACTCATGAACTGTAAAAGCAATCATCAGCGCCACAGCAACATAAGGAATTTCAGTTAACGAATAGGGTAAAAACACATTCCATTCCCCTTTTGTCTTTTTTCTAAATTATAACCCATTATACTTTGAATGTGAAAAAGTGAATCTTCCATAGGACTTGCGCATTTTGGAGAATTATGAAAAACTCAAAATAGATATACATTTCAACACATTCAAGGAGGCAAAACACATGCCATACGTAACTGTAAAAATGCTTGAAGGCCGCTCTGAAGACCAAAAGAAAGCTCTAGTTGAAAAAGTAACCGATGCAGTAAGCGAAACAACTGGCGCACCAAAAGAAAAAGTCGTTGTGTTCATCGAGGAAATGACGAAGAACCATTATGCTGTTGCAGGCAAGCGTTTGAGTGACGAGTAGTAATACCCTTTTTTAAAAGCTCAGAACTCCAAGTTCTGAGCTTTTACATTCGATTACATAAGTGTGTTTAGCTTCAACACAAAATCAGGATGAGTTACATACTCCATATAATGAATTGAACCGCTAAAATTCAAATAAGCCTCGAATCTTGTCCGGTAAGCAGGGCCAGAAATCCATTCAAGCACCTTTTCTTTCTCAACCCAGCGACTATCAGATGTTTCCACCGAAACACTTAATTCCCCGCCGACACTCTTACAGGCATAATCCAGCATCAATTTTGTCGGTACATCGGTGATCCCGTCATACCACTTATGTATTGCAGTATTAGAGTAAATTCCGATTAAGTTATTGATTACAATATCAATGCCACTTTCCTCTTTCACTTCCCTGCTGAGCGCATCAAGCAAATTTTCACCAACCTCTACCTGCCCACCAGGAAATACCCATCCCCCATGCTGAGTTTTGACCAAAAGGATTTTCCCTTCCTCATTCTCCACAATTCCACCAACTGCAACGATATGTGTTGGCATCTGCATGTAACCCACTCCCATTAAATCAATTTGCTGCTATCTATTTAATTCACCATAAACATCTGTATTTTCCTTCCAATTTAAACTTTTTCTGCATTCATCGAGAGCTTTCTTTTGATGATCCCTCATCCGAAATACTTTCCAACTAGGCACCAATGGCTTCAAACTTGCCTTCAAAAACAAAAAAGAGTACAAAACCAATAAAGGTTCCATACTCGATTTATCTTTTATCAATGCCTGGCCTTTTCCTTCAAGCTTGCGATATACGAATAAGCTTCCGCGATTTCTTCATCGGAGTACTTCTGGCTCTTCTTCACCGTCTGTACTTTTTCCTTAACTTCGTCCTCTGGCAAGTTATCAAAATACAAAACAGTTGATACGAGTTCAAGGAATCTCGCATTCTGGTCGTTGATGTCAGTCAGGCAGTCGCCTAAGCAAGGCATCTCGATGCTATTCTCACCAAGAAACTCCTGGCCAGCTTCCGTCAATGTATACCGGTATTGGTAGTAGCCGCCCTTCTTTTCCTTCACTTCATTCAAGAAGCCCATGTTGCATAGCTCTTCAACCCTTAAGGTAAGCTCTTCCGAATAAGGGCCGTAAAAATGAAACTGGAATCGTTCCTGGAAAGGATATTCCATTTTCTTTGCGATATAGATCATTTTCTGAAGCTTCTTCCTGCCGATGACCTCTCCAGAAACTGAAATGGCATGTATGATTTTAGCGTGGTCTTTTAACAAAACGCGTCAACTCCTGTATCAATTGGTCCCATTGTCTAAGTTCAGTTCAAGAATCTGTACAATCTGCTCGATTTCAGGACGTGCTTTTTCTTTTTCCAGAAAATCTGCAGGATAATAAAGTTTATGGTCTGTCCGCCTTTTACCCGAAATGGCATCAACAATCTCAGATTCTCTTGAAAGCTCCCGAATTTCCCCGTTTTTCTTCAGCAGGTGGATTGGAAGGCGTTCTTCCTCCTCGCCCGGACGGTAAAAATCGTATGGCAAATCTGAAGATGAATCGACGACCAGGTAATATTCAGGATCAAGTCCTGCCTGTTCAAACAACACAGAGAGCTTCGCGAGCTTTTTGTATTCCTTGGCAGGGTCAAACTCAACATATTTAAATAGATTACGGTTATTGAAACGCCTGCACAGATCACTCAGGATCTCGTCCTCTTCCTCTTCCCAACTCTGAAAATAGTAGAGGAATACGGCTTCATCCAGTTTTAAGTAGTCCTGCAGCGTCAAACGATCTTCAAAGATTGAGTAAAAATGATGCGGTTTATGTTTGAAGGTGTAGTTTTGCTCATGAAGGTGTTTTGCACGGTGCAGGATTTTTGTCAGAATGACTTCGGCACTTCTTGTCACTGGATGGAAATAAACCTGCCAGTACATCTGATAGCGGCTCATTATGTAGTCCTCGACAGCATGCATCCCGCTTTGCTTGATGACAACCTGGTCTTCCTTCGGGCGCATGACACGCAAAATCCGTTCCATATCAAAATGTCCGTAGCTCACTCCTGTAAAATAGGCATCTCTTTGCAGATAGTCCATTCTGTCAGCGTCAATCTGACTTGAAATCAAGCTGATGACAAGCTTATTTTCGTACGTTTTTTCAATGACTTCGGCGACCTTTTTCGGAAAATCCGGCGCTACCCTTGTGAGCACTTCATTGACCTCGGTATCTCCAAGGATGATTTCCCTTGTAAAATCCTCATGGTCCAGGTCGAATACCTTCTCAAAAGAATGCGAGAACGGACCATGGCCAAGATCATGAAGCAGTGCTGCACACATCGACAGCAGACGCTCCCCCTGATCCCATTCGGGACGGGCGGCAAAAGCATCGTCGACAATCCGGCGCACAATTTCATAGACACCCAGCGAATGGTTAAACCTGCTGTGCTCAGCTCCGTGGAAGGTTAAGTACGTCGTGCCGAGCTGCTTGATCCTTCTTAGACGCTGGAACTCCTTCGTTCCAATCAAATCCCAGATCACCCGGTCACGGACATGGACATACCGGTGTACTGGATCTTTGAAAACTTTTTCTTCAAATAGCTTTTCTTCCGAATATCCCATCGTTCCCCTTCTTCCTGTTCATCTTGTTAATTATTATAGCTTGTTTCATTCGCCAAATCACCTCGATTTTCTGCAAATTTTTACAAATATTGCAACCTCATTTTAAGAAAATGAGAGTTCATCAGGGTTCAAGATGATAAAAAAATTAATAAAAAAATTTACCATACTTTCTTCTTTCCATTCTTCGGCATTCCGTAAACAAGTTCCTTTTTGAAAAAGAAAAGCTTTGTTAAATATAATGACCATTGGTGGATGTTTTCTTCTCTTGAATGGTCTTTAGAAACCCTATTATGACCTCTCGCTTCTGTTTTTTCTCTCGAATGGTCTTTTGAACCTCTATTATGACCTCTCGCTTTCGTTTTTTTCTCTCGAATGGTCTTTAGAACCTCTATTATGACCACTCGCTTTCGTTTTTTCCCCTCGAATAGTTTTTAGAACCTCTATTATGACCATTCGCTTTCGTTTTTTCTCTCGAATGGTCAATATTGTAGTTTGCAAGTTTAAAGAGGAAAAAAAATCACCTCTAAACTTTTGTTTAAAGGTGATTTGTATGAAAGATTTTAAAAAACAAAGAACCTGAAGCGGGTAATAGCTGATCAGGTTATTTCAGTTTTTTCTCGACTTTTTCCATTAGTTCTTCTTCAGTCAGAGCAGCTACTGGACGGTTATTGACGAATGCAAAAGTCTTCTTTCTGCCTGGCCCGCAATAAGACTGGCAGCCAATCTCTACTTTCGCTTCAGGATCCAGCTTGTTCAGCTTCGGAATCAATGTTTTAAGGTTTACGGCCTGACAATCGTCGCAAACACGAAATTCGTTTGCCATTTAGGACAACCCTTTCTTATATCAACAACAAATGTTGACAACACTTTTAGACTAAAGGGTATTTTACAACTTATCTCAAAGGATTGCAAGCCGGCGAGACGGTCCTCTTGCTTATCTATCTTTATGAAAAACACGTATTTATGCGAAAAATCTACTATCCTTCCATTTTGCAATGTATAAGCTATCCAATTTCAGGACATGATTGAAGTATAAGTTTCAATAGTTAACCAATGTAAAAGGGAGTTGAAGAAAAATGAAAGTACGCCAGGATGCCTGGACAGATGAAAATGATTTATTGCTAGCGGAAACTGTGCTGCGCCATGTAAGAGAAGGAAGTACACAATTGAATGCGTTTGAAGAGGTGGGCGACAAGCTTGACCGCACTTCTGCTGCCTGCGGTTTCAGATGGAACGCAGTTGTTAGGCACACTTACGAAAAAGCATTGCAGCTAGCTAAAAAACAGCGGAAACAGAGACAGAGAATCCTAGGAAAAGATCAAGGCGGCAAAAAGAAATTATTATATGCACCGCCAGTACCAGTGATGGATCAAAGTTTGACAGCTTCGTTGCCAGTAGCGGAAACACATGATTCCCAGATTACCTTTGATCTTTCAATGCTTGATCAGGATGACAGTCAAATCGAAGCAGCACTTATGGCAGAAATGCAAGATTTAATGAATGAAAAACAAGAACAAAAAGATTTCTCTGTAGAAGCAGCTGAAATGGCTGAGGTACCGGTCGCATCAGCACCGGCGCAAAGAGTCCAGACTTCACCAATAAGGCATACCGTTCCTTCTACTGGCTTGACGATGGGCCATGTCATTGCCTATCTGCAAAGCTTGAATGGATCGACACTTCAAGTAGATATCTATAAGAGTGAGAATGAAAGATTAAAGCGCGAAATCAATAGTTTAAGAAAGCAGAACGAAGAACTGCAGGAAAAAATAAATAGGCTCGAGAAAAATACGAATACGATGCAGGAAGATTACGAAACACTCATGAAAATCATGAATCGCGCCCGCAAGCTTGCCCTGTTTGAAGAAGAAGAACGTCCGGCAACAAAGTTCAAGATGGACCGCAACGGCAATCTAGAAAAAGTAGCAGAATAACCTAGTTTTCCTAATTAATAAATAGATAGATGATGATTGGTTGGAGAAGGAGAAAAAGCAGCAGCCCCCTCTTAAGAAAAAGCCGGAACCATTTGGATTCCGGCTTTTCCTTTTATATTATGGCTCCAATTCTATTGAGGCCTGGATCCTGTTTGCGGCTGAAATTCTATTTAGCAGCTGAGATCGTATTTACTAGGCGGACTTCAGAAGCCCTGGTTTCCAACTATATCAGGGGCTCAAGAAACTTTTCATTCCGTTCAATAATCCGGTTGTAATAGTGGTCAAATAATTCAATCTCCGTACCGTTAAGATATCCGGATGTCAGCTCGTCGCTGTTTGCGTTCAGGAATTTTAAAAAACGTAACATCACATCCTGAACCGTCATCTCGACACCAAACAGCTCGGAAAGAGAGGCCATGACCTCAGGCTGGATCTCCGGATAGCTGAATTTCGTACTCTCGCCTTTTTTCGCTCGAGAGTAAAATTCCCTGATCAATTCCGCCCGTGCGCTGCCACTTCCAGTCACACAGAGATAGATTTGGACAGCTACCCCTTTTTTCAGGCGGCGCTGTGAGATTCCGGCAAATTTCTTGTCACCAATGCTTAAATCATAGCTTCCCGGACAATACGAAGCTGAAATCTCCTTCGCTTCGATCTCTTTATTAAAATCTGCAAACATTTCTTTTATTAATAACCACATGGCATCGTAGCCTCGGTTGATGTCAATTCCCTTTTCCTTCTCAGGTAAAATAAGAGAAAGGTTAAGGACTCCTTCATCGAGCACAACGGCAAGACCGCCGGAATTGCGGACGATATATTGATAGCCTTGCTCCTCGAGGTAATCCAGTCCATCCTGAAGATGCGGCAGCCTGGTATCCTGTATGCCAAGGACAACCGTATTATGGTGCACCCAGGCACGTGCAGTTGCCGGTGACTGTCCAGTACCAACCGATTCACATAATGTATCATCCGTCCCAAACGACTGGAGGGCATGAAAGTGCGCACCCAGCGCCGACTGGTCAATCAATCTCCACTTGTCCTGACGCAATAAATTGAGCGCCTCATCCATGTGAATTCCCCTTTTCAAAAACACTTTTACACGATTTCTATTATATTTCGTTGATATTATAGCATATCAAGGAGTATTCTCATCATTCTCGAAGATATTCTGCCTGGATTAATTTTTTCTCCCCGTTGGTTTCATTTTTATCCCCGTTAAAGTCATTTTTCTTCCCGTTGGTTTCTTTTTTCTCCCCGTTAAAATCATTTTTCTCCCCGTCAGTTACTTTGCTCTTCCCTTGGCTGATATTTTCTGCGTTTCAGCCAAGTCTTCTCACGCTTTAAAATTCATCATATCTTCCATTAGTAAATATCCTTATTTCAAAAACAAAAAGCCGATCGACAAAATCGACCGGCTGGATTTGCTTATATACCTTACTTCACAAGCGCCTGCGCTGCTGTAATCAAAGCAAGCTTGTATACATCTTCCTCGCTGCAGCCGCGGGATAGATCATTTACAGGTCGGTTCAAGCCTTGTAAAATCGGACCGACTGCTTCAAAACCACCTAAACGCTGGGCGATTTTATAGCCGATATTACCTGCTTCAAGGCTTGGGAACACGAATACATTCGCATCACCCTGAAGTGGGGAATTCGGAGCCTTCTTTTCAGCTACAGATGGAACGAACGCTGCGTCGAATTGGAATTCACCATCAACGATCAGTAATGGATCGCGCAGCTTAGCTTCTTCAACTGCCTTAGATACTTTTTCCGTTTCAGGAGAAACAGCAGAACCTTTAGTAGAGAAGCTGAGCATTGCTACTCTTGGCTCAACATCGAACATTCTTGCTGTCTTTGTGCTTTCGATTGCGATTTCAGCAAGGTCCTGGCTGTCTGGTGCAATGTTGATCGCACAGTCAGCAAATACATATTTCTCGTCTTCACGAACCATGATGAAGACGCCAGATGTCTTGCGGACGCCTTCTTTTGTTTTGATGATCTGCAATGCAGGTCTTACTGTATCAGCAGTAGAATGTGCCGCACCGCTTACAAGTCCGTCCGCTTTGTTTGCGTACACTAGCATAGTGCCGAAGTAGTTTTCATCAATCAGAATCTGGTGTGCTTGTTCTTCAGTAGCTTTGCCTTTACGTCTTTCAACAAATGCTGCAACAAGCTCGTCCATCATTGCGAAATTCGCTGGATCATAGATTTCAATCGCATCAAGGGAAACGTCCATGTCGTTAGCCTTTGCCTGGATCTGTTCAATATTCCCTACTAAAATGGGTGTTAATACACCGTCAGCAGCCAGTCGGCCAGCTGCTGCTAATATCCGCTCATCAAGGCCTTCCGGAAAAACAATCCGTAAATTTTGTCCGCTTAACTTGGCTTTTAAGCCTTCAAATAAATCACTCATTCTGACTCCTCCTTTTATCTATACTTCTAGAATACTTTACGTGTTTCAAAATTCAAGAATGTTACCGTTTCCAGTCAGAAGTCTTTTTATTGTAAATATTCAAGCATGTTTTTCCTGCCTCTTTTATCATTAACAAATTATCCATTTTGTACTCCTTGTAAACAATCAGCGTTTTATAAGCATGACGTATGGAGAAACTATGATATGATAATGGTATATTTATGATATTTAGGAGTGATATAAATGAGTGAAGCAGCACAGACACTTGATGGCTGGTATTGCCTGCATGATTTCCGTACTGTAGATTGGACTACCTGGAAGATGCTTTCTAGCGATGAGCGCCAGGCAGCAATCCATGAATTCCTTGGCCTGGTAGAAAAATGGAACGGTGCGCAAAGCGAGAAAAATGGCAGCCACGCTCTATATACAATCGTTGGCCAAAAAGCAGATTTCATGATGATGATCCTGCGCCCTACAATGGAAGAGTTGAATGAAATCGAAACGGAATTCAACAAGACAAAGCTTGCTGAATTCACGGTTCCAGCACACTCTTACGTTTCTGTTGTTGAGTTGAGCAACTACTTGCCTGCCGGCGAAGACCCATACCAGAACCCACAAATCCTTGCGCGTCTATATCCTGAGCTTCCAAAAGCGAAGCATGTTTGCTTCTATCCAATGGACAAGCGCCGCCAGGGCAATGACAACTGGTACATGCTTCCGATGGAAGAACGCCGCAACATGATGCGCAGCCACGGCATGATCGGCCGCCAGTATGCTGGAAAAGTAAAGCAAATCATCACAGGATCTGTAGGATTTGATGACTATGAGTGGGGCGTAACTCTGTTTGCAGATGAAGTCCTTCAATTCAAGAAGCTGGTGTATGAAATGCGCTTTGACGAAGTTAGCGCACGCTACGGCGAATTCGGTGCTTTCTTCGTAGGAAACCTGCTTGAAGAAGATCGCGTAGCAGCGTTTTTACATGTAAACTAATCAATCCTCTTAAAACCCCGGACGAAATGTCCGGGGTTTTTTTATGCTCCTTTCTCCCTTCATTTTTTCTGTCATAAAATCAAGCTTCCCTCATATGAATGAAATAGTGAGGATTCATTTTACTTGTACACCCATCCTGTAAAAGGGCAATTTCACCAGTCTACATATAAAGGTGAAATGAAAGCAATCAATAAAAACGTTTAAGGAGGAAAAACAATGACGCAATTCAATTATCCATATTATAATTACAGAACCTATCCGCAAACGTACAATCCATATGTAGCGTCTGATTCCCAAGGGCAAAGTGGATACACTGACACACAGCAGATGGGGCAGATGGGGCAAATGGGACAAATGGGACAAATGGGACAGATGGGGCAGATGGGCACTCCTTATACTCAGCCGCCTGTGCCGTTTCCATCCCAAACTGGCGGAGAAGTCACTGGCGCAGGTCCACAGGTTTCTGGCATGCTTCCGGCGGAGCAATCGTATATAGAAAATATTCTCCGTCTGAACAAAGGAAAGCTGGCAACCATTTATATGACGTTTGAAAACAATCGCGAATGGAATGCGAAGATCTTCAAGGGAATAATTGAAGCGGCTGGAAGGGACCACATCATTATCAGCGATCCGCAAACAAATATGCGCTACTTGCTGCCAATGATTTATCTGGATTACATTACTTTCGATGAAGAAATTGAGTATGAATATCCATATGGTGCAGGAGCTGGGTTGGCTACTTATCCTCCACGCTAAAAATAGTACTTTTCAAAACGGCTTCGGCCGTTTTTTTATTTATAGCTATCTTGTTCTTGACAATCTAGTTGATGGAAAAATAAGATTGATATACCTAATTTTTACTATTACGAAGAACTGCAGGAGGAATTTATGGTATCCAGCCAAAGAAATTTAAAACTGGTTGTAGCAGGTCTCTTACTTGGAATTTTAATGTCAGCTATGGACAATACGATTGTGGCCACCGCCATGGGAACGATTGTTGCTGATCTCGGGGATTTTGACAAGTTTGTATGGGTCACTTCCGCCTATATGGTCACTGTCATGGCAGGGATGCCGATCTTTGGGAAGCTGTCTGATATGTATGGGCGGAAACGATTTTACATATTCGGCTTGCTTGTTTTTTTAATTGGATCTGCATTGTGCGGAATTGCTGAAACGATGGTACAGCTAAGTGTTTACAGGGCCATCCAGGGTATAGGCGGCGGTGCCTTGATGCCAATTGCGTTTACGATTGTTTTTGATATCTTCCCGCCAGAAAAACGCGGGAAAATGACTGGCCTTCTCGGTGCAGTTTTCGGGACTTCAAGCGTTCTTGGACCACTGCTCGGTGCCTATATCACTGACTGGTTCAGCTGGCACTGGGTGTTCTATATCAATGTTCCAATTGGCATCGTTTCTTTATTTTTGATCGTAAAGTATTATCATGAATCCGCTCAGCATTCCCGGCAAAAAATTGACTGGGCTGGCGCTTTCACCCTGGTCATCGCTGTAGTCAGCTTAATGTTCGCCCTCGAACTTGGCGGTAAAGAATACAGCTGGGATTCGCTGCAGATTATTGGTTTGTTCACCAGCTTTGCTCTTTTCTTCATTGTTTTTATTTTTACAGAAAGAAAAGCAGAAGAACCAATCATTTCTTTCTGGATGTTTAAAAGGCGCTTGTTCGCAACATCGCAAATTCTTGCGTTTTTATACGGGGCTACGTTCATTATCCTTGCAGTCTTTATTCCTATCTTCGTACAGGCTGTCTATGGCGGGTCAGCCAAAACAGCCGGCTTGATTTTAACACCAATGATGCTCGGTTCCGTTGCCGGGAGTGCAGTGGGCGGCGTTTTCCAGACAAAAACAAGCTATCGCAACCTTATGTTCATTTCTGTTGCTGCGTACTTTGCGGGCATGCTGCTGCTCAGCACGATGACACCAGAAACGTCCAGGGTTATGCTGACACTCTTTATGATTTTAGTCGGATTCGGTATGGGATTCTCATTCTCCTTGCTGCCTACGGCTTCCATCCATAATCTTGACCCTCGTTTCCGGGGATCTGCGAACTCGACTAATTCATTCCTTCGCTCTCTTGGAATGACACTTGGGGTAACCATCTTTGGAACCATCCAAAATAATGTATTTAAAGAAGAGCTGATAAGCGCATTTAAAGGAATGGTCGGCGGTCAAGGTAATCAGTTTGCGGGCGATCCACAGCAGCTATTTCAGTCCGGACAGCGGTCGCAAATCCCGGAATTCGTTCTTGATAAAATTGTCCAGGCAATGTCGACTTCCATTACACATATCTTTGCGCTAGCCTTAATTCCAATCGTCATTTCTGCCGTCACTATTTTCTTCATGGGCAAAGAGCGGGTTGAGATTAATAAAACCATTGTAAAAGAATCCTAATCTTTTTTAAAAAGGGCTCTGTTAAACACGGCTGTTGATTTTCGTTCCAGGCGCTTCGCT
>NZ_JBALSS010000004.1:146954-148871 GCF_036967045.1 Bacillus sp. JJ1609
AGGAGTCTACGCGCCATCCACTACAATCAACAGGGTTTAAAAATCAACATTCAGCTTTAACAGAGCCTTTAAAAAAGAGCAAGCCATAATAGTTGGCTTGCTCTTTGTATTATAAATATTTAACAGCCGCAACCATCATAAGAACCCAGGCTGCGAGGAAGGCTAATCCGCCTAATGGAGTAATCGCTCCAAGAAGGCTGATCTTTGTAACACTTAATACATACAAGCTTCCTGAGAATAAAATGATACCGATCAGCATCAGCCAGCCTGACCAGGAAACAAGTGCATTGGCTGGCAATTTACCAGCGATGATTCCAATAATCAGGATGCCTGTTGCGTGGAACATCTGATATGTAACCGCTGTTTTCCATGTTTCTAAATATTTTGGTTCTACTTTCCCTTCTAGTCCATGCGCTCCGAACGCTCCAAGTGCGACGGCAAGGAAAGCATTGATTGCTCCAATTAAAATAAATGTCTTCATTCTTTCCACCTCTTCTTAATAATTGGCCATGTTCTCATAGGAAAAATTCACAGTTGCCCTAAAAATCGAAAAGCGAGTCTCCGTTTGAGTTATCATCCATTTCGAGTTTCTTTGGCTGCGGCACCATAGGCGACGACTGGTTTACAGGCATCTGTGGCTGCGTGAACGTCGGCTGGGCAGCAACGTATTGAGTAGGCGCAGGCTTAACGATGTTCCTGCTTGTACCCGGACTGCTGTACTCAGTCGCTCCTGCTCCCTGCTGCACAGGCTCATCCAGCACAAGCTCACAAAGGGTTTTGATTGAATGAATTCTTTCCCGCTGTGCAGCTTCTGTATCTGCTGATTTGGCCAGCCTTAATTCGTCTTCCATCTTCAATAGCAATTTTTGAAATGAAATATTCAATCGCTCACCTCCATCATCGAAGCATATATGTATATCTTCATTTGCAATCATTATTGTACCGTTCCATTCTACATCAATTCCGATTATTTTTCGACCACAGGAAACGAACATGTCAGTTCCACGTGAAACATGTCGATTTTTACCAGAAAATGAATGGTTTTTTCATTTCCTAAGAGTCCCGCGCCTTCCCCTCTAATCAAGATTGATCTTTGACAAAGCCAATACTTTCGCGGAACTTAATTTTAATATACAAAAAGAAAACCCTGGATCCCCAGAGTCTCTTAACCTCTTTCCTTCAAGCCTTCTATCTGCCAGTCAATCTCCTGTTCACCCTGTTCCCTCAGAATCTCGTTAACTTTTGAAAATGGCTTGCTGCCGAAGAAGCCTCTTCTTGCTGACAGCGGGCTTGGATGGACTGACATGATGATTTTATGCCTGCTTTCGTCTATCAGCTTAAGCTTGCTTTGTGCCGGCTTTCCCCAGAGAATGAAGATGACTGGCTTCTCACGTTCATTCAAGAGGGTGATGACTTTATCGGTGAAAATCTCCCACCCTTTTCCTTTGTGTGAGTTCGCTTCCCCTTTTCTCACAGTAAGGACCGTATTTAACAGCATCACACCCTGATCTGCCCATTTTTTTAGGTAGCCGTTGTCAGGGATATAGCAGCCACGGTCATCATTCAATTCTTTAAATATATTTCGGAGCGATGGCGGGATAGTCACTCCAGGTTTGACCGAAAAGCTTAACCCATGCGCCTGCCCTGGACCGTGGTATGGATCCTGTCCCAGAATCACCACTTTCACATCCTCATAATCTGTAAAATGCAGCGCGTTAAATATATCTTTTTTGTCAGGATAGACGGTTTCCTCAGCATACTCTGCTTTTAAAAATTCTTTTAGGCGCTGATAATATAGTTTTTCAAATTCTTCAGCAAGTAAGGTTCCCCAGCCATTATTCAATATTGCCAAGACCATTCACTCTCCTTCCCTATGGCTCTGTTAAAGCCCAAAGTTGTTTTTTAAACCCTGTTGAT
>NZ_JBALSS010000004.1:149021-163404 GCF_036967045.1 Bacillus sp. JJ1609
CCGCGGAAAGCGAAGCGCCTGGAACGAAAATCAACAGCCTTGTTTAACATAGCCTTCTATAAATCTACCCGATTTAAAAGAAATAGGCACGCATGCTGAGAATTTTCCAATTAATAATATCATGTTTAATAGAAACGAGAACGGATATATATAGAGTGTAGACGCGGAAGGCATTCATGCTTTCTAAGCTAGTATAGTTAAGATAAAAATCAAGGAGGAAGATACTATGTTAAAAGTAGAAGTAGTTGAAAACGGCGTACAGGCAACGGAAAAGATCGGCTCACTTGAAGCAGCTGGATTCGGCAAAGAAAACATTTATATTTTTGCACATGACGAAAACCGTAGCGAGCATTTGACGGACGCGACTGCAACAGGCGGTGTAGGCTTTAAGGAGCAAGGTTTCTTTGATTCCATCGGCAATATGTTCAAGTCACGCGGCGATGAGCTTCGCAATAAATTCGAATCACTTGGCCTATCCAAGCAAGAGGCTGAGCAGTACGAAATGGAATTGGACAAAGGCCGTCTAGTTCTTGTCGCTACAGACGAAGCAAAGTAATCATAACGCGAACAGCATAGTCGATCCGCAGCGATCGTTTAAATAGAAACCCCCTGTCACTTTTGACAGGGGGTTTGTGCGTTATATTTACTATCCGAAAAATCTTTGATAAATGCTCCGTGCATGGGACAGATCCTTTGTGCCGTGGATTAGTGCCCGGCCGTCCTGGAATATAACCAGCCTGTTTTCAGGCATTTCGACCGAAACCAAATATGGATTTCCTTTTACGTGATAGCCCAATTCCTTCATCTTTTCCGCCGTTTCCTGCAAATTCAGCTGCTGCTGATGCGGAGGCCGAATCTGAACAGTATCACGCCCGCACAAAACAGTCGTCTTCGTCATGTTCTCAGCGTCCAAATATGGATATTCAGGATTCTCGCCACATGACAGGCAGCCCGGATCCTTTGCTTTGGACATTTTCATGCTTGTATACTGGTTCCGCCACAAATCGAAGCTGACGAACGAAGTCCTGACCGAGTCCCAGTCTTCCACAAGGATTTTCAGCGCTTCTGCTCCCTGATGGGCAATGGTCATCTGGACAGCAGGACCGATAATGCCCCCCGTGTCACAGGTCATTCCTTGAAGCGGAACGGTTTTAAGGAGGCAATTCAGGCATGGCGTCTTGCCGGGAATGATGGTAAAGGTCATTCCAAAGCTTCCGACACAAGCCCCGTATATCCATGGGATTTTATATTTCTGGGAAATATCGTTGATTGCCATTCTTGTTTCAAAATTGTCTGTGGCATCCATAATAAGATCCACGCCGTCAGCAAGTTCCGCTAATTTTTCCGGAGTCGCATCTGCAATATACGCACGGATATCAACATCCGAGTTAATCGCCCGCAGCCTTTTTTCTGCCGCCGCTGCTTTTGGAAGCTTTTCGGCAACGTCCTCTTCGGTATATAGCTGCTGACGCTGCAGGTTACTCGCTTCCACATAATCACGATCAACGATTGTCAGCCGTCCTACTCCTGCGCGCACCAGCAGCTCTGCATTGCCGGAGCCAAGCGCACCTGCTCCAATCATCAGCACATGCTTGTTGCGGATTTTCTCCTGTCCGGCCTTTCCGATTGGAGGAAACAGCGTCTGGCGTGAATATCTTTCTGACATGATTATTCCTCCTCATTGAAAAGCGTAAGCACCCTGTAAAAATAGAATATTTCCATGGCAATAAGCTCAGGTAACTTATGGGTAATAAGTTAGGATTCTGGCATTTCTCCTGAATAAAGCTGAAGGTCCTCTATTGCTCTTTGAATAGCCCTATCTTCTGTATCGCATATTGACAGGGGTGTGTTGAGGGGACTCCAATACCATTCGGAAACGTATCCATACTCGGGCACCTTTTCCCTGGTCCATTCGCAGATTAAGTACTCGAATAATCCGTCCCTTCGCCTTATGATCTTCGCTTTAAAGTTTCTGCTTGGAGTGAAAATTTCCTTAGTTACTTCCTGCATCAGCAGATTAGCCGCCCGATACTGGCGGAATGAAGGCGATGGTATCTCCCTCTTTGATCACTTCATCATTTGATGAAAACTCTTCATTGATTGCCGTCATTGATGTATCAAGCTTTTGGACTCCATACTTTTCAGCGACAATTTGCTTCAATTCAGCCACCGTTTTACCGGCTGCTTCGATTTCGACTGATTCATGTCCTGCTTCATCGCGCAGATGGGCAAAGAATAATATTTTATTCATTGAGATCCTTCTCCTCCGGTTTTCCTGTCGGATATGAGACAGTTTCTAGTTGATTTCCGATCCATTCCTGGCCATCTTCCCAATGCTCTTTTTTCCAGATTGGCACGATTTCCTTGATGCGCTCGATGGCATATCGGTTCGCCTCATATGCATCGTTGCGGTGTGGTGTTGAAACGGCAATGACGACGGCAACATCTGTGATAGCAAGCCTGCCGACACGGTGTGTAATCGCAACCTCGGCACCATTCCAGCGCTCCTGAATTTCTGTTCCGATTTGCTCAAGCTTCTTGATCGCCATTGGCTCATATGCTTCGTATATAAGAAAAAGGGTCTTCTTTCCCTTTGTCATTTCACGGACGGTGCCAATGAATGTAGTGATTGCCCCCGCATCACGCTGGACCACTTTATCAATGACGGATTGAACGTTGATTGGTTCTTTCGCTATTTCATAATTCATCATTTTCACCTCAATAAATTGATCCAAGCTACTCTGGTTTTTAAAACATAATCGGTTTTGGGTCTTCCACCACTGCATAGCCGCCGATTTTGGCGACTTCGGTCTTGAAGGCTTGTGATTGGATCACGGACCTTAACCAAATACCCTTTTCGCTTTCATAAAATGCCTTTGTCATAAGCAAATCATAGTTCTCATCCGCGACCGGGATGAATTCCAGCCCCATTGCCCTGGCTGCCGGGTAAATGCCCAGGCCTGCCGCGTTCTCATTTCCCTTCACTTCAGCTGCGACGCTCAAGTGAGAGAACATTTCACGATCATAGCCATTGACCTGCTCAGGAGAAATACCTGTTTCTTTTAGCAATAGATCAAACAAAATCCTTGTCCCGGCCCCTTTTTGCCTGTTGGCATAGTCAGCACCCTTCACAGCGATATCGCTGACATTTTCGATTCCAAGCGGATTCCCTTTTGGCAGCATCCAGCCCTGGGTCCTTTTTAAAAATGGATAAAGGACTGCATCCTGGCCGGCAAGAAATTTTTTAACATAGGTAACATTATATTCTTTTGTCTCCGGATCTAGCAAATGAATGCCCGCTACATGGGCTTCCCCTTTTCTGATAGCCATTAATCCTGCCATGCTGCCAACGTGGGAAGAAACGATTTTCATGTCGGTGCGCTGCTTTTTCAGCTGGGAAGATAGAAGATCGATCGTCAAATCATGGCTGCCGCTGAAGACAATCGCATTCTTGATTTCTTCAACCGGCCTGTAAAGCTCTAACTCGACCACATCGCCCTGTTCATATCCAAGTTCCTCCGGCGGTACGACCAGCAAGCCATCCGCACGTACGAGCGACATCGTAACGCCGGCTGCGCGCGTCAGCGGGTTGGCGACAAATTGTCCATCCACATAGCCGATGTTCATTCGGACAAAGTCCTCAGCCCCCATCGTAGAAACAATCCTGCGGCCAAGCTTCACCTGCAATGTCTGCCTTTTCGGTTCTGGTATCCCAAGATATTTGCAAACGAGCGGCCTGACAAACCACTCAAGCGCAAAATACGCTGACACTGGATAACCTGGCACACCTATAACCACTTTATTGTTAATCTTTCCAAGGATGACTGGCTTACCCGGCCTTGTTGCGACGCCATGGGTAAAAACAGTGCCAAGCTCCTCGAGAATATGCACAGTATAATCCTTAGAGCCTGCTGATGAACCCGCGTTAATAACAACGATGTCAGACATTTCAACCGCGTTCAGCAGTGCTTCTTTAATTTTTTCCGGCTCATCTTTTACAATCGGTTGAAGTTGAGGCGTGCCGCCCCAATCATCGATATACGCGCTAAAAACAGTACCGTTGAATTCAATGATCCTGCCTGATGAAAGCGAAGTATCGGCGCTGACTAATTCATTCCCTGTCGGAATAATCGTCACCAGCGGCTTTTTCACGACACATACCTGTGTGACCTGTGCCGCGAGGAGCGCCCCAAGGTCCGCTGGGCGCAGTTCATGCCCCTGAGTGAACAGCATCTCCTCCTGGACGATATCCTCTCCGATTGGACGGATATGCTGCCACGGAGTTGCTGGTTCGATGATTTCGATTGTATCTTCATCAATGACATGGATATGCTCGACCATGATCACCGCATTGAATGGTGACGGGATGGCATTCCCTGTATCAACATAAACAAATTGTTCGCCTTTTTTTAATAGAAGAGGACGTTGTTCATGAGCTTCATACGTTTCCTCTGCGTTCACCGCGATTCCGTCCATGGCTGAAGCATGGTAAAAAGGCATAGAGACATTGGCAAAAACCGGCTCTGCGGTAATGCGGCCAAGCGCACGGCTGGCTGGGACCCATTCCTTTTCACGAGGAAGGTCGAAAGCAGCGAGAACTTCGTCTCTGGCTTCGGCCCGAGGCTTGTCCTCAAGATAGATTTTACGATTATATTGTATTTTGTTCATGATGCCACTCCCCCTATCTCGTCAAAATAACAGGCACATGTTCCCCTTGAGAAATGCCCTCTTTTTCGGAAACAATCTCCACAATCCCATCGCTTTTTACCAAAGTTGTGATCAGGCCTGACTTGCCGATAATCGGATCAGCCCACCAATCTCCATCCTTTTCCTCCAGCTTGACCCTTATATAATCAGATCTCCCTGGTGAAGAAGCAATATTTTTAACGATTCGCGCAAAAATCCTTTCAGGTTTAGGCTCGATTTTTTCACCTTTTAATCTTCTAAAAACCCTCTCGCCAAACAGCTTGAAGATGATCATTGCAGACGCGGGATGTCCGGGCAGGCCGATGACCGGCTTTCCATCGGCCACCGCAAGGATCGTCGGTTTGCCAGGCTTGATTGAGATTCCATGGACAAACACGCCAGGGTCCCCAAGTGACTGGATGACCTCAGTCGTATAATCCTTTGTTCCGACAGAACTGCCGCCGGAGAGGATCAGACAGTCCGCCTGCTCATACAATTCACGCGCTTTCTGGGAAAATTCCTGATAATCATCACGGGTTATTCCTCCATAGAAGACTTCAATCCCCCACTCATTCGCAAGGCCTTTAACGGTTAAGTAATTGATATCACGGATTTGTCCTGTTTCAAGTGATTTCGTTTCATAAGGGACGATTTCATCCCCGGAAGAAAGGTATGCTGCTTTCAGTTTTCGGTAGACTTTCACCTGTGAAATACCCAATGCTGCGAGAGCTCCAAGCTCCTGAGGACGCAATTTGGTTCCTGCTGCGAGCAGGACTTCACCCGCTCTGATGTCTTCTCCTGCGCGGATGACATTCTCGCCCGGCGCAATCTGCTTATATGTGTTGAGAAGGCCGCCGATTTCCTCACAGTGCTCAATCATGAGAACGCTGTCACTTTCGGGCGGGAGCATCCCTCCTGTCGGGACATATATCGCTTCTCCCCTGCCAACCGGCTTGGAAGCTTCTTCGCCCATATGGACTTCACCAGCCACATTCAAGAAGCCAGGCATCGATTCAGAAGAGCCAAAAGTGTCTTTTGCAATGACCGCATAGCCATCGACCGTGGAACGGTCAAATCCCGGGACATTCTCTTCAGCCGTCACATCCTCTGCAAGGATGTAATGGAGTGCTTCATCAAGCTTTTTCATCTCGGTTTCCTGGATCTTGCCGATTTTTTCATCTATTAAAGCAAAAGTCTCCTCAACGGTTTTCACTTTGAAAAATTGCATACTGCCTAACTTCCTTTCTAGCACCTGAAAAAACTATCGATCCGATTGTGTCATTTTTTTCGCATCTTCATATTCCTCTGGCCGATTCATATTGAAAAATACGCGCTCGAGATTGCCCTCGCAATAAAGCCTTAAATCCTGCTCGTCCAGGTAACGCACATCCAGACGGTCGAGCAGATGCTTCATCCTTAGCATTCCTTCTTCGATACATTCCTTCGCCACGCCAGCTGCCCTTTTCTGGTAGGCAGCAAAAAGCGGATGCTGCCTGCCTTCGCTGATTGGGACCACTGCTTCATGGTGCTTTAACTCTTTGACAAGGCTCGCTGCAAGCTCTCCCGACACAAATGGCATGTCACAGGCGACGACAAAATTCTCTTCATAGTCAGAAGCCTCAAGTCCGGCGTGAATCCCGGCAAGCGGCCCAGATTCTTTATATTGGTCTGTTACGGTCTTAATATTTAAAAACTGATAGGTTTCAGGTTCATTCGTTACTAGAATTATATCATCGAATACGTGCTTTAGTTCATCCAATATTATCTCAATATTCGTTTTTTCGTGAAATTTCAGTAGAGCTTTATTTTTTCCCATCCTGCTAGATTTGCCGCCAGATAAAACGATTGCTCCAGCTTTCATTTCACAGCACCTTCTTTTAATTTGTTTGTTTTGTTTCACCAGCTGTATGATAACCGTTCTCCTGGGCAACAAAATCCAGATGAATCGTATTTAAGTCAAGCATTGCCGGCGTTGGCTTTACAATATATTGTCTTGTATCAATTATTTTAGTATACCCCTTGCATTCTTCACAAACTTGGATTTGGGCTGCAGACTCTCCTTCAATCGTCAGGAATTGGATTGTTTCGTGGTCTTCATTGCCACAGTGCGAGCAAGTGAGGCGCTTTTCATGCCAGTGAGCAAGGCAGCGAGGACAGTGAAGGACTTTTTTTCCTCCGTCTTCAAGCTGGGCAAGTCGTACAGGTTCACCACAGACAGGGCAGCCCGCACCGTGTACGCTATATTGAATATCATCCTGTACTTTTTCCGCTGTCAGCTGCAAATAAGGGCGAAGCACATTTTCTGCAAAAAATTGCGGAATCCACGCCTCAATATCGTTCTCTTCTGCAAAACTGGCAAAATAAATATGATTAAAGGCAAATGCCTCATCAATCCATCTTTTCGCTGTTTCTTCGTTAAATGACTTTTTAAGAGATTCCATCGACTTTTCCAGGTTAGGTTGATAGTTCGATAATAGCTCTCCCATATCCTCTATCCACTGTAAAAATAGTGAAATATCAAAGTCAATAGACGCTAAAGCAGTGACTGGCACACCTGCCTCCAGTGCCGCTTTATCAAGATTAGGCTGGATCCTTTCGGGATTCAGGCTTAGCTTCCATTGTTCCTGCAATCTGATCAAGTCTTTCTGCAATTTCTGGTACTCTTTTGAGACAACGGAATTCTTCATTGCTGCAACACCTCTTCCTTTTCAAATTTTGAAGGGAATGGCTGCCCTGTGTGGATCACCATTCCCTCTCTTGTGTGTTCTTTTCGTAGCGAAGCCCCCAGTTTCCCGGGTACCGAGTAAAAGTGCCGGTGCCTCAAGTCTCGCCTACTAGAACTCTTCTAAAAATCAAGCTCCTTTTTTCTTGTTCTTATTTTTATCCAGATCAGGGAAATTGCCTTTCTTGACTTCTTCTTCATACCATTCTGTATAGTGATCCTTTGCCCACCAGGCAGGAACCTCACCGGTAATGACGCCGGTATATCCTGGCCTGGAATTCTTGTGGATGACACTGAGGTATATATGGCCGACTACGACAGCGATGGCCAATCCGAAGCCGACATTATGAGCCACATATGCCCATTGGACAACGAATTTCGGGAACAGCGCTGGGAACCACATTGGGAATCCTGAACCGATGATTAGAATCGCAGTCAGGATCTGAATGATTGAGTTGATTTTTTCCCCTGCGTTGAAGAAGGTTTGTTTTACATGCTTGAACTTGAAGCCAAATAATTCCTTAACAAACTCCGTAAAAAATTGCAGGTCTCTCTTTTTCCAGGTAATAAGCTCCTTGCCCCAGCGCAGAAAGCCTTTCGGATCCATGATCAGCCAGATGAATGTAGGCGTGATGAAGGTAACCGCGAAAACCCTGTGGAGCAGGCGCGCTCCTGCTGGCCCGTCAAGCACTGGATAAAGCCAGTCAAACCATTCTGTATACATTGGCAAAGCCGTGATATAGAGCGCGAAGAAGGAAATGGCGTTCACAGCATGAGAAATGACAAAACCTTTTGAGAAACGTTTAACCTTCACATCCAATTTTTGCGGTTTACTCATGGCTGCTGCCTCCATCCTCTTCTTGTTCTTTACCTTCCTTGTTGAATAACTTGTTGGTTACAAAAGCACCCACGAGTGCCATGCTAGTTGCACCAAGCATCATTTTTCCGATTGGCTGCGCGTAATCCTTCCAGACAACTGCAGATGTCGGAACCTTCGGCTTTTCAGGCAATCCATAAACGGAAGGCCTTTCAGCAAGCACATAGATTGTATGTGTTCCGCCGACTCCTTCTGGGTTGTAGATCATGGCGTTAGGGAAGCGTCCCTTGATTTCGCTCAGGCGCTTTTCAGCTTTCTTCAATATTTCTTCTTTCGTGCCGAATTCCATTGCGTCCGTATGGCAGGTGGTGACGCAGGCTGGCTGCATGCCCTCCTCAAGACGGTCCACGCACATCGTACATTTCTGCGCCTTCTTGTACTCCTTGCCATTCTTATCTTTATAAGTTGCCAGTTGGACAACATCAAATGGACAGTTCTGGACGCAATAGCCGCAGCCCACGCATTTATCTGTGTTTACATCGACAGTGCCAAAGTCTGTATAGTACATGGCATCCTCAGGGCAAACCTTCACGCAGGCAGCTTCGGAACAGTGGAAGCATGATGAGTGGCGGAAAAGGTATTCAAAATTGCCTTTTCCGTTTTCGTGTTCAATGAATGACAGCACGTTCCATGTGTTTGCCGTTACATTCGCATGTGACTGGACACTTCCCTGAAATGCCTCCGGTTCAGCCGGAAGGTCGTTCCAGTTTTTGCAAGCCACCATGCATGCGCGGCAGCCGTCACACTTGGTCACGTCTACAAATTTTACATACTCCGCCTTCGCCATTAGTCAGCCCTCCTTACGTTGCAGAGGAATGCCTTATATTCAGGGATCATCGTGTTTGCGTCCCCGATATGAGGTGTTAAGCGGTTTGCTGTATCCCCTGTTGCATATCCTTTATATCCGAAGTGCCATGGCATGCCGATCTGGTGGACCTTTTTGCCATTGACCATATGCGGTTTGAAGCGCTTCGTCACCATTGCGTACGCTTTGACCTCGCCGCGGGCGGAAGTGACGAAGACCTGATCCTTGTTCTTGATGCCTTTTTCCTTCGCGAGCTCTTCGCTCATTTCGATGTACATGTGGCCGGCAAGCTCTGATAGCCACTGCTGGTTGCGTGTCATCGATCCAGATTGCCAGTGTTCACTTACACGGTATGTCGTCGCAACTATTGGATATTGCTTCTTCGCTCCTTTAAGGTTGAAGTCACCGTCCCAAACCTTGATCGTCGGGTTAAATTCCTGGCTGGAGAACGCATTTGGCACAGGGCTTTCAAACGGCTCATAGTGCTCTGGGAACGGTCCGTCGTTCAGTGTTGGGGCAAACATGCCGCCTACACCATCCTTTGTCATGATAAATGGATTTGTTCCGCCTTTATCTGTAGGAGCAACGACTGCCTTAAAGTCAGGTACATCGTTTCCAGTCCATTTTTTTGTTGCTGAGTCCCACCAGATAACGGCCTTATCCTTGTTCCATGGCTTTCCGCTTGGATCTGCAGAAGCACGATTGTAAAGAACACGGCGGTTCATTGGCCATGCATATGACCAGTTCAGGAAGTTGCCCATTCCTGTGTCTTTATTGTCACGTCGCTTAGACAGGTTACCTTCTTCAGGATAGAAGCCTGAATAAATCCAGTTGCCAGAGCAAGTGGATCCGTCATCAGCAAGCATTCCGAAGTTTTCAACCTGTTTGCCTGTTTTTGTGTAGTATCCATTGATTTCCCGGGCAACGAGATCAAATTCAGGGTGGTCATGTTCACCATAGTTCCAATACAAGGCATTAATTGCTTTTGCTGCTGGTGAACTTTCATTTTTATACATTTCCTTCAGGCGCTGCATCATCATATGGATGATTTCCATATCTGCTTTTGCTTCACCTTTAGGTTCGATCGCCTTCCACCTGTATTGCATCCAGCGTCCGCTGTTTGAAACGGTTCCTTCTTTTTCATATGAAGATGCTGCAGGAAGCAGGAATACTTCTGTATTGATCTTTGATGGGTCGCTGCCGGCTTCTTTTTGCCAAAATGATGAAGTCTCCGTTTCCCAAAGATCAATAGCGACGAGCCAATCAAGTTTGCTTAGGGCTTCTTTTTCTTTGCCGGCATTCGGCCCGCCTACAACAGGGTTCGTGCCAAACAGGAATGCACCATCCAGCTCCCCTTTGTACATAGCATTGAACAAGGCGATATGGGAGTAATTCTTGTTTCCTTTTGGAATGTATTGATAGCAGAACTCATTTTCTTTTGCAGCATTCGGTCCATACCATGCCTTTAATAAGCTGACCACAAACTTAGGCTTATTGCTCCAATAGCCTGACTTTGGTGTTTCTTTTTCAAGATATGCGGTGAGCGTTGCATGTTCTGGAACCTCTTTTGGAGCTCCAAGGTAACCTGGAAGGTCCCCGAACAGCAAACCAAAGTCCGTTGAGCCTTGTACGTTCGATTCGCCGCGAAGTGCATTGACGCCGCCTCCCGGCATACCAATGTTTCCAAGAAGCAGTTGAAGCATAGCGTATGAACGAACATTCTGAGTTCCTACTGTATGCTGTGTGGTACCCATTGCATATAAAATGGTACCTGCTTTGCCAGGCTTTCCGGTTGAACAGAAAGCCTCTGCTATCTTCAGGTATTCTTCCTTAGGGGTTCCTGTGACAGCTGTAACTGTGTCAACATCATAGCGGGAATAATGCTTTTTCATCAGCTGGAATACGCTGCGAGGATGCTTAAGTGTTTCATCCTTGACCGGAGTTCCATCTTCTGTTGCTTCAAATGACCAGCTTGCCTTGTCATAAGTTCGGTTTTTTTCATCATACCCGCTGAATAAACCGTCATTAAATTCGAATCCTTCCTTTACGATAAAGGAGGCATTTGTATATTTAGCAACATATTCCTTGTGGAAAAGATTGTTTTCAATCGCATAATTGATCATTCCACCAATAAAAGGAATATCGGTTCCTGAACGAAGCGGAGCATACGTATCAGCCTGTGATGACGTTCTTGTGAAACGCGGATCGACTGAAAGAATTTTCCCTCCGTTTTCCCTTGCCTTTAAAAGCCATCTGAAGCTGATCGGATGGTTTTCAGCAGGGTTAGCTCCAATGATCAACGCACAATCTGTATGCTGCAGATCATTCCAATGGTTAGTCATTGCTCCACGACCGAATGAAGGTGCCAGACCGGCAACCGTTGAACTATGTCATATTCGTGCTTGGTGCTCAAGATAGGTGACACCAAGCCCTCTCATCATTTTCGCGAGCAAATACGTTTCTTCGTTATCAAGTGCAGCACCGCCAAGGCTGGCGATGGCTTCTGTTTTATTGACAAACATACCGCCCGATTTTTCGACGAATGTTTTATCACGGGTTTCTTTCACACGCTTGGCGATGGTATCAAGCATCCATCCCCAGTCCTTCTCTTCCCACTTATCACTGCCAGGAGCGCGATAACGCGGCTTCAGGACACGTTTCTCTGAAGTGAATAACTGTCTGATTGTCGTCCCTTTACTGCAAAGACTTCCTTCATTGATGGGATGATCCGGATCCCCTTCCGTATATACCACATCATTGTTTTTCGTATGGACTAAAATACCGCAGCCCACAGCGCAGTATGGACAAATGGTTGGTGTTACAGTAGCTTTGGCAATCTTGAATTCTTTTGTTTTCGCATGGACTTCATTCTCATTAAAGCCAAGCTCGACAACCGCCAGGGTCGCCGCAGTGGCACCTGACAGCTTCAAGAACTGCCGGCGATTCAGGTTGATTTCAACCATTTCTCTCTCTCCTTCCCAATAGTTGCTAGAACATCCCTAATCCCACAGGTAGCATTAATTCAATACTTGCTGGGCTTCCCCCCTTTCAAGCAGTTCCTCAGCAGAAGCAGGCGGATTCAAATCATCATTGATCCTTCCCGCCGATGTATAGATGGTCGCCATTTTTCCGCGCAAGTAGCCTACTACCTCAATGTTAAGGAATCGTGCCAGTTGGACAGCCTGCTTCGTTGCCGCGGTCCGCGAACCAATGACAGCAAATCCAAATTTCGCTGCTTTTGAGAGCATTTCATATGAAACCCTCCCGGTCGTCAGCAAGACAAGCCGGTCAGGCTGCAAGCGCTCACGGATTGCGTGTCCGATGATTTTATCGACAGCATTATGCCTGCCGATGTCTTCACGGACTTCGATGCTGCCATCCTCAAGGATGATGCAGGCACCATGCATGCCTCCTGTTTCCAGATATAGCGGAGAATTTTGTGCAAACTCGGCACGTTTTTTTAATAAATATGTCAATGAGTAGGTTTCATCGGAATCCACTTTGTTGAATTTCTTCACATCTGTCATCGAAAAGAATGTGACGCCACGGCCGCAGCCTGCTGTATAATGCTTCTTCTTCGAAAACATCTGTTCAGGATCAAAGGAATTGCACAGGGTGACATCCAGTGTTCCTGTCTTTTCACTGAAATGAACGCTCACAATATCTTCCGCTTTATCGATCAATCCTTCTGAATAAAGGTAGCCAAACACCCAATCTTCAAGGTCCTGGTTTGTCAGCTGGAAAACAGCTATTTCATATCCATTTAATTTAAGATTGATCGGATATTCTTCAGGACAGCCTTTCTTGTTCATTTTGTTCACCCCTTATGTGGTCAATCATCCTCCGGGATCCGGTGCAGCAATCGACTTCTTCCTTCCATGTTAGTAACAATGGAATTGAAAGACTGTTAATAATCTCACAAACTGGTAGATGGATTATTGCTAAATTAGTAAATCTAGTTACTATGGGGGAAATAAAATACCCCTATACCTTTATTTTAAGGGGGTATTCATTGATATAACTGTTTAAATTGTGACAATAATATAGCTGAAAAGTGACGATTGTTTTAACAAGTTCTTTTGTAAGTCACGAAGAATCCAGTTAGGCAGATTTCCCCTACTCATGCTAAAGCAAATCATTTTTTCCCACAGTAACTTTCATCACCGTAACCTTGCTAACGCCACAAAACGGACAAAGTTATCCATACCACTCTCGGCACCCTCGACCAACAAAACGAAAAATCCAAATCATTGTCTAATTCCATGGAATTGGTATAATCATAAGAAAGCATAAACAAGAATAACCACGTTTGGCGGGTTGATTTTGAAATGGAGGTATTTTGATGACGTTGAAAAAGGTTTTGACGATTGCGGGTTCTGATACGAGCGGCGGCGCTGGGATTCAGGCTGATTTGAAGACGTTCCAGGAGCTTGGGGTTTATGGCATGACTGCCCTGACTACTGTCGTGACAATGGATCCTAAAAATCACTGGCACCACGAAGTTTTCCCTCAGCCAGTTGAATTGGTTGAAAAGCAGCTTGAAACGATCCTTTCAGTTGGAATTGATGCAATGAAGACAGGCATGCTTGGAACGGTGGAAATCATCGAGCTTTCTGCACGTAAAATCGATGAGTACAAGCTGGACAAGGTTGTCATAGACCCTGTCATGGTGTGCAAGGGCGAAGACGAAGTACTTATGCCTGAGAACACAGATGCAATGAGAGAATTGCTTCTCCCTAGAGCAACAGTTGTCACTCCAAACCTATTTGAAGCCTGGCAGCTGGCAAAGACTGGTCCAATCCGCACAATTGATGACATGAAAGAAGCTGCAGCCAAGATTCATGACCTTGGCGCTAAGAACGTCATGATTAAGGGCGGAAGCAAGCTGAACCATGAAAAAGCGGTCGACCTTCTATATGATGGAAAAGACTTCACTCTTTTCGAATCTGAAAAAGTGGAAACAAGCTTCACGCATGGCGCAGGCTGCACATTCGCATCAGCCATCACTGCACAGCTTGCAAAGGGCAAATCTGTTCCTGAAGCTTTGGATGTTGCTAAAAAGTTCATCACAGAAGCGATCAAGCATGGCTTCCGATTGAATGAATACGTCGGCCCAACAGCCCACCTTGCGTACAATAAATTCGCAGACGGCAACAGAGGCGAATAAGCAGTAAAAGCGCAATCTACCATTGCGCTGCATAATAAAAAGGATGGCAGCCGCCATCCTTTTTAAATTTTTGCTCTGTTAAAGCTGAATGTTAATTTTTAATACCTTGTTGATTGTAGTGGAAGG
>NZ_JBALSS010000004.1:163503-184541 GCF_036967045.1 Bacillus sp. JJ1609
AGCGAAGCGCCTGGAACGAAAATCAACAGCCTTGTTTAACAGAGCCTAAATTTTTCAATGACTATGAAGAATCCATGAAGCGATCGTTAATCCTTCGGCCCGCATTTTCAAAAGAGATTCGTTAAGGAATACGAATTTAACAATTTTTGCAAGTATCTTCAAGCATACATTTCGCATTCAGAAGTTTTTTTTAGTAATATGGATATATCGATTTTTTAACATATAAGGCTGACGATTCGGCTAATATAAAGTAAAACTTCAATGAGTTTGCCGCATTTATCCGGGAAGGAGGAATCATTTATGGATCCGGTTATTGTTCAGGAAGTCCAGGCTGCTCTGGACGGCTTTAGAGACAAGGAAGTCTATATCCATTTAGAAACAACAAATGGCGCCTATGCTTCTCATAACAACGAGTCATTTTTTTCATCTGGCGCTTACATCCGCAACGCGAAGGTTACATATGAACGCGCGAAGATTACTGGTGAAGGACCATACCGTACAGGATTGAAAATTCCATTAGGCTGGATTTATGCTGAAGGAATCACTCACTTTGAAATTGATGCACACGGAAGGCTGCTGCTTGCAGGCCACGACTTTAGCGGAAAGCTCGCAGTCGCCCTGCAAATAAGCGAAACACCTTTCGAATAATATCGCTTGAACAGGCTGGCTGAAAGGAGAGATTTTACCATGGAAAAAGAAAGACATGTACTCGTCGTGTTTCCTCATCCAGATGATGAAGCATTTGGCGTTTCCGGCACGATTGCGTCCCATGTGAACATGGGCACACCCGTCACCTATGCCTGCCTGACACTAGGCCAGATGGGACGAAATATGGGCAATCCGCCATTTGCGAATAGAGAAACACTTCCGATCATACGTAAACAAGAATTAAAGGAAGCGGCCCGCGCGCTTGGCATTTCTGATTTGAGGATGCTCGGATTCCGTGATAAAACGGTAGAGTTTGAAGATGAAGATAAGCTGACCAACTTGATGTCCTCATTGATCGCCGAACTGAATCCTTCGCTGGTCATTACCTTCTATCCAGGCTATTCTGTCCACCCGGACCATGAAGCAACAGGCGCCGCAGTAGTACGCGCAGTTGAAAAAATGCCTGAAGCGGACAGACCGAAATTGCACTGTGTTGCATTCTCAAGGAATTGCGTGGAAGAATTGGGGCAGCCCGATATTGTCCATGATATCAGTGCTGTAGCTGATGTTAAGATTGAGGCAATGAAGGCCCATCGCTCCCAGACCGAGCTGATGCTTGCTGACATGGCAGATAAGCTGAAGGATAAGGATCCAGCTACGTTGGCCTGGATCAATAATGAACGCTTTTGGAACTATAAGTTTTGATGAAATCCACCTTCTTAGGTGGATTTTTTTATTGATGGACATTATTTTCTTTCATATACCCCTTCAATCATCAATCCCTTTACAAAAACTACTTCGTCTGCCGACTTTCCCTTAATACTCCACACAGATTCTTTAAATCCAAGGAATCTGCTGTTATCTGTTTTCCCGATTAAACGGTCAGGTTCAAAATTCCGATCACCATTCACATAAAATTTTTTATAAGTTTCATAACCAGAATGGAACTCCTTTTTTTTATACACTAAAGTACCTTCAGATTTCGTTTGATAAACTTCCAAATTCGCATCATAGATAAATAGACAGCTTACAAACACGAGCGGCACAATGACCAGCGCCAGCCATTTTTTCTTTTTCGACAAAAAATCACTTCCTATCATGCACTTTCAGGATAATTGTTCTTGCCTAAATCCCTTAAAAATAAATTCCTCAAAAAAGCCGAAAACCCTTCTTTCTTCTTCCTTATCCATTCTCTTGTCCTCTAAATCGAATCCAATTCAAATATGACCTTTATCACAGGCCCTTCAAAATATAGACACATCGCGTTCATATAGCTTTCACAAATCCACCAGTGTTGTGTGAACTGCATCACACTTTTGACCCCTTATCTCACGCTACGATGTTAATGAAATAAATTAAAGGGGGTAACAAAGTGATGCAAAAAGCTTTTATAAGTTTTATCATCAGCGCTCTGATCGGTCTGGGGCTCGGTTACGCTGCATTTGATGTCGTGGGTGGGAGCGATGATCAGGCATCTGAGACAGCTAAAGAGGAAACAGATCAATCTAATCCAGCGAGCAATACCAAGCAAGAGGAAAAAGATGAGCAGCCGGCAGCTGAAACAGTATCTGCTGACGACAGCATTCTAAAGTCAAAAGGCTGCCTTGGCTGCCATTCCGTCTCTGCCTTGAATCTCAAGGGCGGCGCGACAGGTCCGGATTTATCCAAGGCGTTTGAAAATGTTGAAGGAAAACACGGGAAGCCAATTAACGAGTTCTTAAAAGAACCTACATCGGCAGTCATGTCAGGTGTTATTGGTGGAAATCCTCTATCAGAAGAAGAGATTGCCGAAGTGGTCAAACTGCTTGAGGAAGCTTCTAAAAAATAAAGTTAACAAGGTGGTGCAAGGTTGATGAAAAAATGGATTCCTATTGCCTCGGGACTTGCTACCGGGCTTCTGGCAGCAACAGTATTCTTCGCAGATTTTTCTCCAGGCAACCGAAGTGAAGCGGTGGCTGACAGCAGCAAAAACAAAACAAATGCTGAAAAGGTATATGTACCATTCGGTGAAAAAGATGAATATTATTTGTTCGCATCAGGCGGCCACTCAGGACAGATGTTCATCTATGGTGTCCCTTCCATGCGGCATATCAGAACAGTGCCGGTATTCAGCCAGGATTCTGCTACTGGATACGGCTTTGATAATCACTCAAAAGAAATGATGGGCGACTATACATGGGGTGATCTACACCACCCTGCATTCTCTGAGACTAACGGTGATTATGATGGAAAGTACATGTTTGCTACTGACGTGGGAAATAGCCGTGCCGCAGCGATGAACCTTGAAACGTTTACTGTCAAGGATATCATTGATGTTCCAAATACAAGCGGGCCTCACTGTGCGGCCTTCGTTACTCAAAATACTGAATATATGTTCCTTCCAACCCGATTTGCTGTACCGATTGGGAAAGAGTATGCGCCACTTGATGAATACAGCGATAAATATCGCGGAGTCATGTCCGCTGTTACCTTCGATGAGAAAACAGAAAAATTGAACATTGCCTATCAAGTCGCTCTTCCACCTTGGTCCTATGATCTTTCCGATGCAGGAAAGAAAGAATCTGGTGACTGGGCAGTTATGACTACTTATAACACTGAAGAAGCAACAACGAATCTTGAAATTAACGCCTCCCAGGCAGACCGTGACTTCATTGTTTTATTTAACTGGAAAGAGCTAGAGAAAATGGTCAAGGACGGAAAGTATGACGAAGTGACAGGCCAAAAGATGATATTCCCTGAAAAACATAAAGGCGGAATTTACTTGGTTCCTGTAGCCAAATCTCCTCACGGCGTGGATGTAACTCCTGATGGCAAGCACTTTATTGCCTCTGGAAAATTAGCCCCTTCAATGACAGTATTCTCTTTTGAGAATGCATTCAAGGCAATTGAAAACAAAGAATTTGCAGGCGAACGCAATGGCATTCCAATCATCAAATATGAATCAATCATGGAAAGAGAAGTAAACCCTGAAAATGCATTAGGGCCGCTTCATACTCAATTCGATGAAAACGGCTTAGCCTACACAACTATGTTCATTTCTTCTGAAATCGTGAAATGGGATCCTAAAACAGGAGAAACATTAGACCGGGTTCCTGTACAGTACTCTCCTGGACACTCTGTTGCCGCTGAAGGTGATACAGTCGCCCCAGACGGAAAATACCTCATCGCGTTGAATAAAATCGCAAAAGACAGCTATCTTTCCGTAGGCCCTTCACATCCTGAATCCATGCAGCTGATTGACCTGCGCGGCGAGAAGATGGAAGTAATCCAATCTGCACCTGTGAACCCTGAACCACACTATGCGCAAATGATAAAGGCAGATAAAATCAAGACGATCACCGTATACCCTAAGGATGAAAAGAATCCTGATGCAGTATACAGCCAAGAAAAAACACGAATCGAACGCAAAGGCAATGAAGTCCATGTTTACGGAATTGCAATGCGATCAAAATTCCTTTTTGACGCTAAAGCTAAAAGACCTGACCAAATCGAGGTAAATAAAGGCGATAAAGTATTCATCCACCTGACCAACATCGATTTCGACCAGGACATCACCCACGGCTTCGCGATCAATGGCTACAATTTAAATATGGAAGTTCAGCCTGGACAGACAAATACAGTTGAATTCACAGCTGATAAAGCCGGGACATTCCCGATTTACTGTACGAACTTCTGCTCAGCTTTGCATCAAGAAATGACAGGCTACTTCCTTGTGAAACCATAATCTAAACAACAGACAAATGAGGGTATCATCAGCTGTTGATACCCTCCCTCCTTTTTGCAAACTGCCGTTCAGGCATAAGAAAGGCGTGATTACGATGGCTGGAAAAAGACTATCAGTTCTTTCATCCGGATTGATTGCTGCAGCCGCTATACTGATTGCCGCATCTCTATTTTTCCCATGGTGGGGCATGGAGTTTTTCGCTCCGCAGTACCCGGAAGGGCTAAATATCATTGTATATCCTGATCAATTGCAAGGCGAAATCGATATCGTGAATGGACTTAACCACTATATTGGCATGAAAGGCTTCAGCGAAGAAAATTTCCCTGAACTTAACTACCTTAAATATTTAATTAGCGGACTGGCCGCACTAACACTTATCACTGCCATCCTTAGGAGAAAATTAGTCCTTTATTTCCTAATTGGGATTTTTGCTATTGGCGGATCACTCGGTGTCTGGGATTTACGCCGCTGGCTCCATGATTTCGGCACAGATTTAAGCCCGACAGCACCGATTAAAGTTGATCCATTTGTACCGCCGATTCTCGGGGAGAACACGCTCGCAAATTTCATTACAAACAGCTACCTTGGAACGGGTTCTTTTTTAGTAATAGCAGCATTCATTTTGATTCTCATTCCAATTTGGAAGGATCGTTGACCATGAAAAAAATTCTTTGGCTGCTCTTATTCTTTTCCGTTATCACTTATCCGGAAAAGGGGATGTCAGCAGAAAACCTGCAGGCCGTCATCGATTCAGCCAAAGACGGAGCAGTCATCCAGCTTGAAGGAAAAATCTATCGTGGAAACATCGTGATTGATAAGCCGCTCCAGATATCCGGCAAAAAAGGAACGGTCATTGAAGGTGATGGAAAAGGCAATGTCATCTCGGTGCGTGCCCCTGGGGTCACCGTCTCAAACCTCCATGTAAAAAATGGAGGAATGGACAGGAACAGCCCTGAAGAATATGCAGCAATCAAGGTTTACACCGATGGAAATGTCATTCGCGATATTGAAATAGAAAAATCATTCCACGGTGTTTATTTAAGCATGGCACATAATAATACCATTGAAAATGTTAAGATCCGCGGGCTTGGTAAAGGAGAAATTGCTGCCCAGGGAAACGGGCTGCATGTCTATTATTCAAATGGAAACCTATTAAAAAACAATTATATCGAAGGTACAAGAGATGGAATGTTCTTCGATTATGCAAATGATAACAAGGCATTAAACAACGAAATTACAAAAACACGTTACGGTCTGCATTATATGTATTCAGACCGCAACGAATTTAAAAACAACATATTCACGTTTAATACAGGCGGAGCAGCCATCATGCACTCCAATCAGCTTAAGCTGAAAAACAACCAATTTATTTTTAATTATGGGCACCGCTCATTCGGCTTGCTGGTGTTATCAGCAAACGAAAATACCATTGAGAACAATACTTTCTACATGAACCAGAGAGGGTTATATATAGATCAATCGACTGACAATCTTATTCTCGCTAACCATATCTCCCAAAATCAGATAGGAATCGAGCTTTGGGCCAGTTCAAACGAGCAGATTTTTACAAAGAATACGATTGAGGAAAATACGATACCTGCAGTGACGCTTGGCGGAACAGGACAGAATCAATGGAGCCTTGAAGGCATTGGCAACCATTGGGGCGCCTCCTTCCCTTTGCTGGACCTGGATCAAAACGGAATCAGCGACAGCCCAGCTACTTATAAGTCATCGCTCTATGAACTGATCGAAGACCAGGAGCTGATCTATCTGTTCCTAAAAAGCCCCGCCATAAAAATATATGAAAAAATGAACCAGCTGCTGGATAACGAAAAAGTAATGTTCAAGGATGAATACCCGCTGACAGCAAATGGCAGGAACATCAACCTGCCTGCTATTGTGATACTCGCCATCATCATTACGGCAATCCTCACAAAAAGGAGACAATTGCTATGCATTATATTTGGAAAGAATGGAAAGAAAATTTAAGAGGCAAGGGACTTTGGCTGGCAATCGGCACAGTAATCCTTGTATCTGTCCTTTTACTTGTGAAATTTACTGCTCTTTCCTATGAACAAGGATTTTATGTCCTGCTTATTAACTTATTTGACACCCTGGTTTATTTCATCCCGATCATATGCTTGTTCCTTGGCGCCTTCTCTATCTTTCAGGAAAAAGAGCAAAAAACATTCATCATGCTGTTGACTAGACAGGAAAGCTTTATGACCTTCCTTTTCAAAAAAAGCCTGGGAATGCACGCAGTACTGCTCGGTCCCGTGCTAGTCTGGTTCTTCGTGTATCTCGTCCCTTTAAAAATATTTTTCAAAACCGATATCTGGAATTATTTCATTTTTATCCTGGCCGTCTCTGTACTTATGCTCATTTTTATCCAGATTGGCGCGTTCATCGGCAGCATCAGCCGTTCGAGGATGCAAATTGCCGGAATGGCAGTCATCGTATGGTTTTACTTCTTTTTCCTGCACGACTTTGCACTGCTCTCGGTTCTGCAGGATGTAACCCATGAAAATGTAAAATTATTTTCTGTTGCCTATTTCCTTAATCCAATCCAGGCCGTAGGGATGTTTTTAGAAACAGGCTTGGGCATTTACTCATTCGGCCACATGTCACACCTCTTGAAGTCCTTCATGTGGCTGCAGCCAGAAGTGTTCTTGGGGGCCTGCCTTGTATTCTGGATGATTGTCTCATTTATCAGTTCTATACTGCTTCATCGGAAGGAGGGTTTTGAATGATTGATGTTTCCGGTTTAACCCAATCCTATGGCAATAAAGTAGTTCTGAATGATATCAATCTATCGATTAGCAAAAATGAAGTATGTGCTCTAGTAGGCAGGAACGGAGCTGGGAAATCTACTTTTATCCATAGCTTGCTCGGCCTTATCCCTATCAAAAAAGGTGAAATCCTGATCAATGGCAACAAACGAAAGAATAATAAGCGCTGGAAAAACGAAATTGCCTATTTGCCAGAAAAATTCATGCTCTATCCATCTTTGACTGGCTATGAAAATATCATCTTCTTTGCCCAGGCGGGAACAGGAAAAGCTGATTCGGCTAAAATCGAAAAGATTTTACGAGCTGTTAGTTTATGGGAAGAGCGCAGCATGGCCATCAAGGGATACTCAAAAGGAATGCTGCAGAGACTCGGACTCGCCATCACCTTGTATCAGGATTCAGATATATTAATCCTTGATGAACCTACAAGCGGTATCGACCCAATGGGGCGAAAGGAAATTTTACAAGTGCTTCGCTCTCTTTCAGGTAAAACAATCCTGCTATCCTCTCACCACTTAGATGAAATTAAGCAGATTTGTACTCATGTGGCATTTTTAGATAACGGCAAGATGACCAAATATACGGTAGATGATTTCTTAAAGACACAGAAACTTGGAGGAAATTAAGATGAAAAAATTACTCGCTTCATTATTCATATTGATGGTGCTGCAATTAGCCAGTTGTAGCCAAGAGGCGGAATGGAATGTAGACGTGGCCAAGGAGCCGGCCTTTACGGAAGGAAAAGAATCAGAATTTGAAATTAAAGTGACCGAAGACGGAAAAGCAGTTTCGGGACTTGATGTATCTGCGGAACTTGCAATGGGCAGCATGGACCACGGCACAGTCAATGTAGATTTACAGGAAGTATCTGACGGCATTTATTCAGGCAGTGCAAAGTTTTCAATGGCTGGGAAATGGGAAGCGGCTTTTACCCTGGAAAAGGACGGAGCGAAGCAAGACAAAGTCGTAGATTTAAATGTGAAAAAACCTGAAGGAGTAGCTTCCATTAACGGTGAATGGATTACAAACGAGGATCTTGATTTTTACAAATTTATTAATGAACTCCATATCGAGATCAACCGTGAAACGGACAAAGCCAAATACAGTGGTGAAAAACTCGATGAAGCCCTTGTCTATTGGGACAATCAGGAAAAGCTCAACGAGGATAAAAACCAGCTCCTCACACAAATAATCAGGCTCAGAGCAATGGCCATGCTGGGACAAGAGAAAGGCCACAAGGCTACCGATCAAGAAGTCAATGATTCCATTGATAAAGTGCGCAGCCAGTACAACCAATCTGAAGTTGCTAAAAAATTGATCGCAGACTTTGGCGAAGAGAAATTCTGGAGAATACAAAAGCTGCAATATGAACGAATTGTCCTTACTCAAAAGGTCCAGAATGATTTAATCCAAAAAGTTAAAAAAGAAAATCCTAAAGCCGGTGAACAAGAAGTCCAATTCACTGCCGAAAAGGAGTATGAGGAATTGCTGGTTAGCCAGGTGAATTCCCTAAAGATCAAAATAATGTAAAGCTCTCTTTTGAGGGCTTTTTTATGTTGTCATTTTTTGTTTGTTTTTGTGAGTGATTACTCACTATACAATTTAGTTTCTGTGTATTAAACTATAATTATCAGTGAGTGATTACTCACTTTTAATAAAAGGATGGTGAGCTTCGATGATTGTTTCAGTACAAAATGTTTCTAAACGTTTCGGAAAGCATGAAGTATTAAAGGATATAAACTTAGAGATTCAGAGCGGTGAAATTTTCGGGTTGCTTGGTCCTTCAGGTGCTGGCAAAACAACGCTGGTTAAACAGCTGGTTGGACTTGAGCTGCCGAGCGAGGGAGAAAACTATCTTTTTGGTAAAAAAATGCCCTCACTCCAGCTGATTGAAAAGATTGGGTATATGGCGCAATCTGATGCACTTTATACAGAATTATCCGCAAAGGAAAATCTTGAATTTTTCGCTTCCCTATTTGGCCTTAAGGGTTCAAGGAGAAAACAGCGAATTCTAGAAGTGATGGAACTGGTAGACTTATCGGAGCATCTTAACAAAGTGGTAACCAATTACTCTGGCGGAATGAAACGCCGCTTATCGCTTGCAGCTGCTCTGCTGCATGAACCGGAACTGCTGATCTTGGATGAACCAACTGTCGGGATCGACCCTGTGTTGCGCAAAAGCATATGGAAAGGTTTTTATGATTTAAAAGCGAATGGCAAGACACTGATCGTGACTACCCATGTCATGGATGAAGCGGAGAAATGTGACAGGCTGGGATTAATCCGTGATGGCAGATTAATTGCCGTTGGCACGCCTGAAGAATTGAAAGCAAATACCGGTTCCTCAAGCGTTGAGGAAGCATTTTTAGCATACGGAGGTGCTCAGCATGCGAATTAGTGCTCTAGTAATCAGGATTATCCGCCAATTTCTAAGGGATAAAAGGACACTTGCGATGATGCTTGTCGCGCCACTAATCATCCTGACGATGCTGCATCTTGTTTTTAACGGTGAAGATTATATCCCTAAAGTTGGGCTTGTAAGTGCTCCAGACCCATTAGTCGAGAAGCTGGATTTAAATGATGCAAAGATTAAAGAATATGATTCTGAAAAAGCAGCCAAAGATGACACGTTAAATCGCGATATCGATGGGTATATCCTATTTGATGGACCTAGGCTTGATAAAATCGTTCTGGAAGGAAGCGATCCTTCAGTTAGTGGAGCTTTTATGAAGCAGATCCAGCAGGCCACAAAGCCGCTGCTGCCAGCCGGAAGCCAAATCGAATTGAAAATCGATTATTTGCACGGCTCAGAGGATATGGGACAGTTTGATTATTTTGGACCAGTATTGCTAGGCTTCTTTGCCTTCTTCTTCGTTTTTATCATTTCCGGCATTTCATTTTTGCGGGAACGCACTAGTGGCACACTGGAAAAACTGCTCTCAAGTCCGCTGCGGAAGTGGGAAATCGTCATTGGCTATGTGCTTGGTTTTGGGATCTTCACTATGCTGCAGGCCACTTTAATTGCCTGGTATGCGATTTACATTCTTGGGATGCTGATGGAAGGTTCGTTTATCTACGTTCTATTAATAACATTAATGCTGTCGATGACGGCTTTGACACTTGGCATTCTGCTGTCTGCCTTTGCGAACAACGAGTTCCAGATGATCCAGTTTATCCCTCTGATCATCGTGCCGCAGTTCTTCTTCTCAGGGCTAATCAATCTTGATACAATATCAGAATGGCTAAGCTGGCTCGGCCCGATAACGCCGCTCTATTATGCAGCAGAAGCACTGCGTGATATCATGGTAAGAGGCTATGGCTGGGATGCCATTTATGGTAATCTGTTGATTATGGCCGGTTTTTCAGTTGTATTTATCCTGCTGAATATTTTAGCATTGAGAAAACACCGCGCAGTCTAAATAGTCTTGAATACGCCGCGGAGGGAGTTAAAGATGACAGATCGCGAAATGAGAATCGACGAGTTAATCGATGAAGAAGAAGCACTGACCGAAAAGCAGAAAAAAATTATCGTGTCTGCGATCGAGTCTTTTGCCGAAAAAGGATATTCCGCAACCTCCACCAGCGAAATCGCCAAAAAAGCAGGTGTCGCGGAAGGCACCATTTTCAGGCATTATAAAACGAAAAAGGATTTGCTGCTGGCAATCGTTGCCCCAGTGATGGCGAAGTTTGTCGCTCCTTTTATTATAAAAGACCTTAATAAGGTACTAGACCAGGATTTTGAACATTTAGAGGATTTCCTGAAGGCCATCCTTGAAAATCGCCGGGATTTCTTAGTTAAAAATCTACCTATAGTCAAAATCCTTTTACAGGAAATTCCGTTCCATCCTGAATTAAAGGATTTATTCAAGGACCATATCGCCTTAAAGGTGTATGAACGCTTTGAAAAAATTGTCGAACATTATAAAGCGAATGGCCAGATCATCGATATTCCGGCCTACAGTGTATTCCGCTTGTCCCTATCATCCATCTTTGGGTATTTAATTGCCCGTTATATGATTCTGCCCGAAGCAGACTGGGATGATGAAGCAGAAACGGAGAGAACCGTTCAATTCATCTTGCATGGATTGGGCGGGCTGAACAGCAAGAGCTGAATCCAATCCTTTTAAAAACATTTTGATTTACACATAAAAACAGGAACAGCCATCAAGCTGTTCCTTTTCCTCATTCCACAATATCTCCAAGCTTCACCCTGTACAGCTTATCATCGCCCGCAGCCGGAGTCCCGCGCCCATCGGTATTATTGCTGATAAAATAAACATATTCACCATCAATCAGTACATCCCTGACCCGGCCAACGCCAGTGACGACTTCCCTGGTTGTTTTAGCGGCTGGATCGAACTCCCTTAAGGCATTGCCTCTCAACGTGGCTACGTACAATTTCCCCTCATGAACCGCCATGCCAGATGGTGCCCATGTATTATCCCCTGACTGAAAAAGCGGAGTTTCCATACCTTGCTTCTTTTCATCGCCGGTAATTTCTGGCCAGCCGTCATTCATCCCACGTTCAATTACATTGATTTCATCGTGTGCGGACGGACCATGCTCGCTTGCGTACATCGTCCCATCCTTTGCCCAGGCCATTCCCTGAGGATTGCGATGGCCGTAGCTGTACACATAGGACCCAGTGAAAGGATTGTCTTCCGGAACGGAACCGTCTAAATTCAGCCGCAGTATTTTACCGCCTAAAGAGTCAAGTTCCTGGGCGATTTCAGGCGTCGCTGCTGCATCGCCAGCGGTTGCATAAAGCTTCCCATCCTGGCCAATCTTGAGACGCCCGCCATGGTGGAAGCGGCCGCTCGGAATTTTATCAAGTAAAAGATTGCCTTCTACCCATTCATCATTTTTCAAGGTTAATTCGACAATCCGATTGAACTGTCCGGTGCCATTCTCGTATGTGTAATAGGCAAATGCCTTATTGGTTTGCGCAAAATCTGGTGCCAGCACAAAGCCCAGCAGTCCTGCTTCGGCTGCCTGGGACAACCCTTTTTTCAAGGAAACCTTCTGTCGCACCGTTCTTCCATCTTCCACTTTTACAATCGTACCCGGCCGTTCGCTGAGGTAAAACGTCTCGCCGAGCTTGTTGATGGACCATGGGACTTGCAGGTTTTCAGCAACAGCTACCAGGTTATCAACCGGCACGACCGCTTCCTGATCCTGAGGCTTTCCCTTTTCTTCTTCTCGCTTTGTCCCATCATCTGCGCCTGAACACCCAGCAAGAACCATCAGCATAGCAGCCAACACATACAAAAATCTTCTCATGACACCCGACCCTTCCTTAAATTCGGTTTACTTCTTATTCCGAAACAAACGTGCTAAAAAACAATTTTCCTTCTGTAAATTACTTCTCCAGCACAGCCATGATTGCCTTACCAACGCCGCTTTCTTCATTAGTAAGCGTGACCTCGCCGCACAACGTCTTAATTTGATCGACAGCATTGCCCATTGCTACAGGCTTGCCGACTCTTTGCAGCATGGATAGATCATTATAATTATCTCCTAGAGCCATCGTTTCTTCTAAACTGATTCCCCTGGATGTGACAAATTTTTCAAGTGCGACTCCTTTTTGGGCATCAAGACTTGTGATTTCAATATTCTCGCTGCCTGATGAACTGATTGCCAGTCCTTCAATTTCTTTTAGTGCCACGTTTGCAGCTTCAAGCTTTTCAGGGTCAAGGGAAAAAGCGAGGAGCTTGTATATTTCATACTGATCTTGTTCAAATAGCCTGTCATAGTGCTCAATCGTACGAACCAACCCTTTATGCAGCCTATCCTCAGCTGCTTCGGCAATTTGTTCAATCGGAACTTCAGGATTTGCTGTCGAAAAAATATCGACGATAATGGAGATCGCCTTATCCTCGTCTTCAGTAAATGTTCCTTCATTTGTATAAACCTCGAAATACACACCGTTCTCAACCAGACGCAACGCTGCCTGACGAGCCTGCTCTTTATTAAGCGGATTAGAAGAAACAATTTCCCCAGTCTTCGAGCGCACTTCTGCCCCATTTACACAGATCATCGGCAATCGAATGCCTGCTTCTTCCAGCACAAATTTTGCTTCCTGGTAAGAGCGGCCTGTCGCTATAACAACCTCCACTCCATTTTCCAGCGCCTTACGTATCGCTACCCGGTTTTCGGAGGTAATCTGCTGCGTTGCTGTCAATAATGTTCCATCCATATCTGTTGCAATACATCTAATCATGATTTCACCTTCTGCAATTATTTTCAGTCTTATCATCATGATAGACCTTCAAACATTCCACTTCAAACAATACGTGTATATACTTGTTTCTCTATCATTATTGCCATCCTGATCCCCAGCTTAACCCTGGTTTCAACCGTTTAGTACAATTACCCTATAAATTTAAATTTCTCTGATACTTTCATATTGTCATTAATAGATTCATATGCTATTATGTATCCACAGCTGCAATCGTTTGCATAACTGGATAGCATAAGGAGTCATTTTACAGAAATCCATTTGTATCAATGTATTTCTTGTTTTTATCCCAAATATGTAAGCGTTTTAAAGGTGTTCTGTATAGAAACGATCTTCTAAGAATCTTTGCGAAAATATGCAAACGCTTTCGGAACGCATGTGATTGCATGCAAAAAAAACAAAAAATTTTGGGGGTATCTCAACAATGAAAGCAAAAAAGCTATTTCCAGCAGTTCTTTCTCTTGGGCTTTTAGTTGGCGGAGGTCTTGCAGGATGTTCATCAAGCGATGACAAGGCAACAGGTGACAAAGGTAAAGGCGGAGAAGAAGTAACCGTTGACATTTTCCAATTCAAAGTGGAATTTAAGGATCAGTTCGAAACTCTTGCAAAAGCTTATGAAGACGCACATAAAAACGTCGACATCAACATCACAACAGTTGGCGGCGGAGAAGATTACGGTGCTGCACTAAAATCTAAATTCGCTTCAGGCAATGAACCTACTATTTACAACGTAGGCGGACCTCAGGACGTTGCAGACTGGCAGGAAAAGCTTGCTGACCTTTCTGACACAAAAGCTGCAAAAGCAGCTCTTAACGGCACGCTTGAAGGCGTAACTAAAGACAATAAAGTACTTGGACTTCCATACAATCAGGAAGGCTATGGCTTCATTTATAACAAAGGCATTTTTGAAAAAGCAGGAATCGATCCAAAGAGCATCACTAGCTACAAAGCTTTAGAAGAAGCTGTAAAGACTCTTGACAGCAAAAAGAAAGACCTTGGTCTTACATCAGTATTTGCACTTCCTGCAAAAGAAACTTGGGTAACAGGACTTCACTTATCTAACGTGTTCCTTGCACCTGAATTCGACCAGAACGTAATCAACGCTTTCGAAGCAAAAGAAGTTACTTTCGAGCACGGCGATGCATTCAAGAAAATTCTTGACCTGCAAAACAAATACTCTGACCAGCCAACTGTAAGCCTTGACTATGCTAAGCAAGTTGAAGAGTTATTCTCTACTGGCAAAGCTGCAATCATTCAGCAAGGTAACTGGGTATCTGGTTCAATCGCTGGCATCGACGAAGAGCTTGCTAACAGCGGCGTAGGAATCCTTCCTATCCCGGTTGAAGGCTACAAGGAAGATTCAATCCCAGTTGGCGTACCAATGTACTGGGCTGTAAACAGTAACAAGGATGAAAAAGAAGTAGCAGCAGCGAAGGAATTCTTAGACTGGTTGTACACTTCTGAAGAAGGTAAAACAGCTGTAATCGAAGATTTCAAATTCATTCCTGCATATGACGGTTTTGACGCTGGCAAGATCTCTGATCCTCTAGCAAAAGAAATCTACCAGTACTCTCAAGACGGCAAGACTTTAGCTTGGACATTCATGGGTTACCCAACTGGATGGGGACAAGAAAAGCTTGGCGTGAACATTCAAAAGTATGTGAGCGGCGAAATGAGCTGGGATGATCTTGTAAAAGAATCTTCTAAAGCTTGGGCAGACGCTCGTAAGTAATAATTTTTCACAAAAAGAGGAAACAGAACGGCTTGGGCTGTTTTGTTTCCTACCTTTTTTTCTAGAAGTTACAAACGAGAAAAAGCGCTTGTACAAACGTTTGCACATAATAGTTTATGACTAAATTCGTGTAATCCCTTCCCGGGCATTACATAGACAGGAGGATTTACAGATGCGTAACCGGAATCTCTGGTACTGGCTTTTCCTGGCTCCAGCATTGTTCGCGCTTGCTGTAGTTGTGATTCTGCCGCTTGCATACGGAGTGTATTACTCATTTACTGATTGGAACGGGATTAAGACACCATCATTCGTAGGCCTTGAACATTATAAAGCCTTATTTGCTGAGGAAGAATTTAAGGATGCGTTATGGTTCACCACTAAGTTCACCGTTGTCTCAGTGTTTCTAATCAACTTTTTTGGCCTCTCTTTAGCGTTGCTTGTAACGCAAAAATTCAAAACGAACAATATCCTTAGAACCATTTTCTTCATGCCAAACCTAATTGGCGGACTTATTTTAGGTTTCATCTGGCAGTTCATTTTCACAAAGGTTTTCGCCAGCATAGGCGAGATTCTTGGAATTGAAGGCTTGCAAGGCTGGTTATCGACAACCGAAACAGGCTTCTGGGCAATGGCAATCCTGATGAGCTGGCAAATGGCCGGCTATATCATGGTCATTTACATCTCATTCCTTGAAGGTGTTCCACAGGAGTTGCTAGAAGCGGCTGAAATTGATGGCGCAAACAGCTTCCAGCGTTTCTATCACGTTACTTTCCCGCTTGTCATGCCTGCTTTTACAGTCAGCTTGTTCCTGACATTATCGAATTCTTTTAAGCTTTATGACCAAAACCTATCGCTGACTGGCGGCGGACCATACAACTCCACCCAGATGGTTGCGATGGAAATTTTCAAGACAGCGTTCGTTGAAAACGCAATGGCTTTCGCTCAGGCAAAAGCAGTCATTTTCTTCTTGATTGTTGCAGTAATTTCATTGACACAGGTTTACATCAATAAGAAACGGGAGGTCGAGATGTAATGAAGAAGAAAAAGCAGAGCAGAATCATGTTAGAAATTCTCGGCATCATTTTGGCCCTGATCTGGCTTTCCCCGTTTTATCTTATGATCGTCAACTCTTTTAAAACAAAAAGAGAAATGTTTGAAGACACTTTAAAACTTCCGGATATATTCACATTCGAGAACTATACTGTAGCCTTTGAACGTCTCGATTTTATAAAAACATTCTTTAACTCCGTTCTGATTACTGTTCTGGCAGTAGCCGTCATCATCGTGTTCTCTTCAATGGCTGCATATGCATTGTCAAGAAGAGGCGGAAAAACAAGCGGAATCATTTTCATGCTTTTTGTAGCAGCAATGCTCATCCCTTTCCAATCGGTCATGATTCCATTGGTCACGATTTTCGGCAAGGTAGAAATGCTTAACAGAGCTGGACTTATCTTTATGTACCTTGGCTTTGGCGCAAGCTTATCGATCTTCCTTTATCATGGAACTTTGAGCGGGATTTCAAAGTCACTTGATGAAGCGGCAACGATTGACGGAGCGAATCGATTCCAAATTTTTTGGTACATCATTTTCCCAATGTTAAAACCAGTTTCTGTAACAGTCGCTATTCTGAATATCATCTGGATTTGGAACGATTACCTGCTCCCTTCTCTGGTCATCAACCAGCAAGGAATGGAAACCATTCCGCTAAAAATGTTCTTCTTCTTTGGAGAATATACAAAGCAATGGCATTTGGCTTTGGCAGGTTTAACGATCGCGATCATTCCAGTCATCATTATTTACTTCTTCCTTCAAAAGCAAATCATCAAGGGAGTTTCAGAGGGTTCCGTAAAATAATATTCTTGCACGAACAATCGATCGTATAGGGAGAGACGACCAATGGCAGTCACAATTAAAGATGTAGCAAAGGCAGCCGCTGTGTCACCTTCGACCGTTTCCAGGGTGATAGCCGATCATCCTCATATCAGTGAAGAAACCAAGAAGCGTGTACGAAAAGAGATGAAGAAGCTGGGATACCATCCTAATTTCCAAGCTCGAAGCCTGGTTGTCAGGAGTACCGAAGCAATCGGCATCGTCATGCCCAATTCGGCTACCCAGGCACTGCAAAACCCGTTTTTCCCTGAAGTGCTCAGGGGAATCAGCATGAAAGCACACGAGGATAAATTCGGAGTGTATTTAACGACAGGCATTACGGATGATGAAATTTTCGAACAGGTTGTTTCTATGGTCCAGGGCCGCAGAGTCGACGGCATCATCCTCCTTTATTCGAAAACGGATGACAAGATCATGAAATATTTACTGGAAGAGAATTTCCCTTTCACCGTCATAGGCCGGCCATACAAGAACGCAGAACGGATCACCTATGTAGATAATGACAATATTTATATAACGAAACAGGTAACAGACTATTTGATCAATCTTGGTCATAGCAAGATTGCTTTTATTGGAGTTAATTTAGACTACGTTTTTACAATCGACCGGCTTGAGGGATATAAACATGCCCTCCATGAAGCTGGTATTCCTTTTGATGAAACGTATATTATTCATGAGCAATGCTTAAAATCAGAAGGAAAAGAAGGCATTACCAAATTCCTTTCATCCCATGAACCGCCTACTGCCCTTGTTGTTGCAGATGATTTTATGGCCATAGAGCTCATGAGTTATTCAGAGGAACTGAATATCAAGCTGCCAGAGGAGATTTCAATTGTGAGCTTTAACGATGTGCCGCTCACAGAGCATATGAAGCCGCAGCTGACGTCCGTGAACATCGATATCTTTCAGTTAGGCTTTGAAGCAGCTAACTGTTTAATAGAGATCATTAAAAATCCAAAGACTCTTTCTAAACGGATCACAATTCCCGCTAAAATGGTCGAGCGAAAATCGTGCAGTGCGATCGAAGCTGGAACTAAACATTAACCGATACAGTGCAGCGAAGACAGTTTATTACCTGTAAAACAAGAAATGCCAATTCACCTTGGCAGTGCAAAACTTTTAAAGTAAAATTACTGGATACATCAGGTTTTTTACAAAGAAATGAGGGTTCAAATGAAACACACATGGTGGAAAGAAGCGGTCGCCTATCAGGTATATCCTAGAAGCTTCATGGATTCAAATGGAGATGGCATCGGTGATTTACAAGGAATGATTTCAAAACTTGATTACATGAAGGATTTGGGCATCGATGTCATCTGGATTTGCCCGATGTACAAATCCCCTAATGATGATAATGGCTATGATATCAGCGATTACCAGGATATTATGGACGAATTTGGCACGATGGAGGACTTCGACCAGCTGTTAAAAGAAACACATAAGCGCGGCATGAAGCTGATCATCGACCTTGTCATTAACCATACGAGCGATGAACACGCCTGGTTCCTAGAATCTCGCGAGTCAAAAGACAGCCCGAAACGCGATTGGTATATCTGGCGCGATGGCAAGGATGGCGCAGAACCAAACAATTGGGAGAGCATCTTTGGCGGATCTGCATGGGAATATGATGAAGCAACAGACCAGTACTTCCTGCATATTTTCTCACGCAAGCAGCCTGACCTGAACTGGGAGAACCAAGCTGTCCGCTCAGCTTTGTACGACACGATCAACTGGTGGCTTGATAAAGGAATCGACGGCTTCCGCGTTGACGCAATCAGCCATATCAAAAAAGAAGACGGGCTTATAGACATGCCAAACCCTGAAGGCCTTCAGTACGTCTCTTCATTCGATAAGCATATGAATGTATATGGAATCCAGAAATATCTTGAGGAACTGAAGCAGGAAACCTTCTCGAAATATGACATCATGACAGTCGGTGAGGCTAATGGCGTCAGCATCGAGGAAGCGGACCTTTGGGTAGGAGAAGAAAACGGCAAGTTCAATATGGTCTTCCAATTTGAACACCTTGATCTTTGGGATTCGGAAAAGAAGGCACTTGACCTTGCAAAATTGAAGAAAGTATTCACCCGCTGGCAAAAAGGCCTTGAAGGCAAAGGATGGAACGCACTATTCATCGAGAACCATGATAAAGCCCGCATCGTCTCTACATGGGGAAATGACAAGGAATACTGGCGTGAAAGCGCGACTGCACTCGCATCCATGTACTTCTTGATGCAGGGTACACCATTCATCTATCAAGGGCAGGAAATCGGCATGACAAATGTCCAATTCCCTTCCATCGATGATTATGATGATGTAGCCATCAAGAATCTTTATAAGATCCGCCGTGAAAATGGCGTTTCCCATGAAGAAATCATGGAATTCATCTGGGCAACCAGCCGCGATAACTCACGCACACCGATGCAATGGTCATCAGCTGAGAATGCCGGCTTCACTACCGGCAAGCCATGGCTTGGAATGAATCCAAATTATCCAAGTGTTAACGTCGAGCAGCAGCTTGCTGACCCTGACTCCATTCTCCATTTTTATAAAAAAATGATCGAGATGAAGAAGGAACACGAAGTATTCACTTATGGAACTTATGATTTGATTCTTGAAGACCATGAGCAAATCTATGCGTATACAAGGACACTGGAAGCAGAGCAAGCGATCGTGATTTCAAACCTTACAGGTGAGCCGGCAGCGTTTGAATATGATGGCTTCCCGCTTGATGCAAGCAAGCTATTGTTAAGCAATCATGAGGTAGAACAGCACGGACCAGTTACATCCTTTACGTTAAAACCTTTTGAAACAAGAGTATATGTGAAATAATCATTTTAAGAGGGTGTCCCAAAAGTATATTGGGACACCCTTTTATTTAAATGATAGTTGTCAGTTGATTTCCGCTTCTGTCATTTGAATCCTAAACTGCTCAATTACGAATGTCTGGTACACTACTTCCTCCCCATCCTGAACTTCTGTAACTTCTTCCACATCCAATTCGAGCAGTTGATAAATCTTTTTCCAAAAACGGACTGCTGGCTCATTTCTCATGAGCTGTGAAATATAATAGCTTCCTTTGTGCTCTTCGAAGACCCTTAGGGCTGCCGCTTTAGCGACTCCCTTTCCGCGGTAAGGGCTCAGGATAAAAAAATCGTTAATTACTTTATCTACTTTTTTCGTCAAAGGTGCTTCCAGCAGCAGGATAAAGCCCGCCAGATTATCGTCCGCCTTTATTAAATATGGTGAGATACCTTCCTTCTCCCAAATAAGGGAAAACGAATCAAATTCAAAGCTCCCATCCTCACTTACTTGCAGCTCATTTGCATAGGCAGATAGATCATGCAGGTACAATGAATAGAGATTTCGAAGTATTTTTTGCTGATCCAATCCAATTTTCTCTAATATAACATTCATTTCCGTTCTCCTCGCGATAAGTACTTATTCCCTAAAAAATAAGTTCCAGTTGCTGTTAGGAGATTCCTGCATGAACCATAGAATTTCTCTTCAACAGAAGATTTCAGTTTGAATTTATACCTCTTTGCAGGTTCATTTTGCTTCTGCTGTTGAGCTTTGACATAATTGGCCATCTTGCTCACATCGTCTTTATCGCACATATGATTTTTCAAATTACGAAAGAGAGCTCCTGAAATGAAGAGCTCTTTTTTTACACGGCTATGTTAAATTAGACTGTTGATTTTAGAAACACTGGAATGATCGAATTTGTCTTAAATCGATTCCAAAGTACACCCATCCCCAGCGGCGTCTCCATCGCCAGCCGGCAACTGAATTGCGTCCGACAAAGGTTGGAAAATACCAGAAGCTATTGCCATTGTTCAGCCAAACATACGTATATCGATACAAGCACCTTCTGATGCCTCCTGGATCAACAGCAAAGGCTGATGCCTGGGATTCTTGAGGAGTGAAAGATGGCGGCGGTGATGTTGGAGCTCCTCCGCCTTGCTGTCCTCCGCCTGGAAACCCACCACCCGGGCCTCCGCCTGGAAACCCACCACC
>NZ_JBALSS010000004.1:184581-210983 GCF_036967045.1 Bacillus sp. JJ1609
GGCCTCCGCCTGGAAACCCGCCACCTGGGCCTCCGCCTGGAAAGCCTCCTCCTGGGCCTCCGCCTGGGAATGGGAATCCACCGCCCATTCCAGGAAATACCCTCGCGTCATACTGCGGGTAAACTTCATTTTCGTAATATCCATATTCATCGTTATCATGCTGGTATGATCCATATGGGTAGAAGTTGTAATAATTCAAACTCAATTCCCCTCTCTTGATGTTTTCCATGTAATGTATGCAAGATGCCCAATTCTGTGCTAGTGGACACTCAAACTTTCAATTTCCTTCTGTATTTGGCTGGCAATGGCATCAACCTTTGTAAAATCCATTGCGCCTATATAAATTTTTTCAAGTTGATCGCGCAGCACTTTGGCTCTTGCCAGAGAAGCAATCGCTTCGTTCATCTTCTCTTTGTATCTGCTGCCGACATCCTGGATTTCCGCAGCATACTTTTCATCTGTCCCAGGGGCAATCAGCTCGGCATACATATCGATGATTTCATCTGTTTCCCGCTCCGGGAAGTACTCATGCGGAGCTGTGCTGTCAAAGATGGCAAAGTCCAGTTCACGGACAATAACCATATCCAGGCTGTGCGGGTCAAAACCGCAATGGTAAACCTCGACATCGTAGCCATGTGATTTTGCTTCTGCCGCAAGTTTTTTCAGCATGGTCGACTTTCCTGAACCCGGACGGCCTTTAATGAAATACCTCTTGCCGACTGTTTCAGTCAGGTTAGGGACAAAATCCACTGCGCCCACAGGTGTCGCTGCTCCCAGGAAGCGATCATGCACCCTGCCTTCGCCTGCTGATTTGCTGTCCCCGAATAGTCTTTCGATCAATTGATTCGTAAACTCATTCGCTTTTGCAAAGTCCATATTCTCGATATAAAACTTTTCCCATTCATCATGGATTCTCAACGCTTCGTCAAATTGGCTGTAGGCCGTATTGAACGCCTCGCTGATTTCTTCAGACAGCCTCGTAATCGTTCCTTTATGCTCCTGCAGCTTGCATGAATCCCATGCTTCTCCAAGGTTTACATATTCCTCAACTGCGCCTGGTGCTTTCGGCTCGATGACATGCGGAGCTGTGCCATCGACAATGCCTGCATTCAATTTAGGAATGATGACCCCATCAATTGACTTGTTATCTGATGAACAGTGCAGAAATTCAATGTCATAGCCCTTTTCAAGCCATTCCTTGCCGATTTTTTTCATCAATGATGACTTTCCTGTTCCAGGGCCGCCCTTCAATATGAATACACGAGATAACCCCTGCAGGTTCGATTCATACAAATTGTAAAATCCTCGGGCTGTATTCCCGCCGGCAAAGTAATTCAGTATTTTCCCAGCCATTTAATCGCACTCCCTCCAGCCGTTCACTCTAACGGCATGTTATCGCTTCCTCATTACTATATGCAGGGCAAATGGGCTGGGTGAATGCCCAGCAGCAGAAGATATATATTTCCCGGGGAAAGCTCTTTTCTACGGTGACCTCTAACAGGTTAATAAAATGGCTTTGTTAAATTAGACTGTTGATTTCCGCTCCAGGTACTCGCTTTCCGCGGAGCGCTGGGTGAGCTCCTCGTCGCTTAGCTCCTGCGGGGTCTCACCTGGGCCGCAGATCCCGCAGGAGTCGAGTGCGCTCCGCTCCGATCAACAGGTGCTAAAAATCAACATTGACCTTTAATACAGCCAGTAAAATAAAAAAACCACAGCAATTAACTGTGGTCATCATTATTTTATTATTGGTGCATATTTGCCCGATGCAGCCTTTACAAGTTCTTCAGGTGCCAGCTCAACCTGAAAGCCAATCTTTCCGGCGCTGACGATTATCGTTTCAAGATCCCTGGAACTTACATCCAGGAACGTTGGATAGCTCTTCTTCATTCCGATTGGTGAGCAGCCGCCGCGGATATAGCCGGTGAATTTCTGAATGTCTTTTACCGGAAGCATTTCCACGTTCTTCTCGCCAGCTTCCTTAGCTGCCTTTTTCAAATCGAGCTCAGCTTCTACTGGAATGACGAATACGTATAAACTCTTACTGGCTCCTACTGCCACTAGTGTCTTGTAGACCTGCGACGGTTCTTTGCCGATTTTGCCCGCAACAGCGACACCATCGATTTTCCCATCATTCGCGTCATATGTGAGAATCTCATAGGATACCTTTTGTGTATCGAGAATTCTCATTGCATTCGTTTTAACCTTAGCCATCCCGCTTCCTCCTAAACTGAGGGTTTTTAGGATCATTCTACCTTATATGAGCTACCTTGTTCAATCGTGGCTTCTTACTGGCATTGTAGCTGTCTTCGTTGACACATTGATCGCCTTCCGTCCGACTGAGATATACGTCAGTCCTTCTTTTACAACTGCCTCAAGGTCATAGCAATTCCGGCCGTCAAAAATGACTGGCTCCCTCATGTACAAATTGAAGTTCTGCACATCGTACTCCATGATTTGCGGCCATTCTGTCATGATAAAAGTAACATCCGCTCCCTTGATGGCGGCATCCACATTTCCCGCGTAATAAAGCCTGCTGCCGTAAATCTCTTCTACTTTTTTCATAGCGGCTGGATCATAGACCGATACGTCTGCACCCTCCTCCAACAGCTGGGCAATTAACTCCATTGCCGGGGCTTCCCGTATATCATCCGTATGCGGTTTGAATGCGGTACCCAGCACTGCGGCACGCTTCCCCTTCAAGGACCCCATCATCTCTTTTGCCTTCACAAACAGTTGCTGCTTTTGCCTGCTGTTCACCTCGATGACAGACCTCAAAATTTTAAAATCATACCGATAGTACTGTGTCAGCTTTTCCAGCGCCTTTGTATCCTTCGGGAAACACGAGCCGCCGTAGCCAATTCCCGCTTTTAAAAACTGGCTGCCGATCCGCTGGTCCATGCCCATCCCCTTCGCCACATCCTCGATATTGGCGCCAGTGTGTTCACACAGATTGGCCACTTCATTGATAAAACTGATTTTTGTCGCCAGAAAAGCATTTGAAGCATATTTGATAAGCTCCGCACTGCGGACATCCGTCTGCAGAACAGGCAAACCAAAAGGTTCATAGAGCCTTGCAACCTTGCCGCCCGCCTCACGGTCCTCCGCACCGATGACGATGCGGTCTGCATGGAAAGTATCCAGGATTCCGGATCCCTCACGCAGGAACTCCGGATTAGAAACAACATCTACCTTCACGCCTTGCGGGATCTGCTTTTTTAATAACCCGGTAATTCTTTGATTTGTCCCTACAGGAACTGTACTTTTGATGACAATAATGGCCTCTTGAACTAAGTTGGCACCAATGTCCGCTATTGCTGCTTCCAAATATTCGAGATTCGCCGACCCATCTTCATTTTCCGGTGTTCCTACAGCGACAAAGATAGAATCAGCGTTCTTATAAGCTGTTTTAACATCAGCGGTAAAATGGAGCCTTCCTGCTTTGAGATTTTTTTGGAGCATAGCCTCGAGCCCCGGCTCATAAATCGGGCACTGCCCTCCAGAAAGAGTCCTGATTTTTTTTTCATCGATATCAAAACACGTTACATTATAACCAACTTCAGCAAAACAAACTCCCGTCACAAGGCCAACGTACCCTGTTCCGACGACTGTGATTTCCATATTGGCCCTCCCTTGCTCTAATGTACTTATTTTATCATGGCAGACAGCATTTCCCCTTTATTCCGCCCTTTTTGGTAAAAACTTGTCTACCTCTTATACGTGCAGGGTAATAGAAAAATGGTTTCCGTACATGTTTTTCATCAAAAAGGAAAAATTAGTTATTATGAAGATTTTTAAGGAGGATTGTTGATGAACAATTATAATTCCAAATTACCTCGTTTTCCAGAACCTTTTTGGCGTAAAACTGCAGAGCTTCCCACTTTCCCAAAACTGCAGGAGGATTTAACGGTTGATGTGGCAGTAGTGGGCGGAGGCATTACCGGCTTGACCTCGGCCTACCTGCTGGCAAAGGCAGGAGTCAAGGTGGCTCTGATTGAAGCCGGCACGATTTTAAATGGAACAACCGGCCATACAACCGCAAAGGTCACACCACAACATGGCCTCATTTATGACGAACTGATCAGCCATTTTGGCGAGGAAAAAGCACGCCTGTATTATCAGGCTAACTATGATGCGATGCAATTTGTCAAAAACCTCGTCAAGGACGAACAGATTGATTGCGATTTAACCGAAGAGGATGCATACGTCTACACAAATTCTGAAAAAGAAATGGAGAAGCTGCTCAAGGAATTTAAGGCTTATGAAAAGCTGGGCGTTATTGGCGGCGAGTATGTTTCCGAGATTCCAATCCCGGTAGAAGCCAAAGCGGCTGTTGTTATGCGCAATCAGGCACAGTTCCACCCTTTGAAGTTTTTAAAGCATCTGGTTGAGCGATTTGCTGAACTGGGCGGGCAAATCTTTGAAAACACAACAGCTGTCGATATGGAAGAAGGCTCGGAGCCAGTTGTAACGACCAGGGACAACCATAGGGTCCACTGCAATCAACTGATCATCAGCTCGCACTTCCCTTTTTACGATTTAAAAGGATTTTACTTTTCGCGCATGCAAGTGAATCGCTCCTATGTACTTGCGGTCAAGACTGAAAAGGAATATCCAGGCGGCATGTATATCAATGCGGAAACTCCTACCAGGTCACTTCGCTTCACAGATTGGGATGGCGAAAAGCTCGTCCTGTTTGGAGGAGACAGCCATATCACCGGCCAGGAAGAAAACACTCATCAGTATTATGAAGCTCTTGAAGCGTTCGCTTCGCAGACATTCGGGATAAAAGAAATTCCATTCCGCTGGTCTGCACAGGACCCAACAACGCTTGATAAAATTCCATTCGTCGGAAAATACTCATCAAGCACGGACAATATTTTTGTCGCAACTGGCTACCGGAAATGGGGCATGACGAATGGAATAAATGCCGCTCTTCTGATGACAGACCTTGTTTTGAAAAAGGAGAATCCATATAAGGACCTATTCGAACCGCAAAGATTCCATGCCACCCCTGACATTGCGACATTCGTAGCCGATAATGCCACAGTCGCGAAGGAATTGATCAAAGGTAAATTCGACCGGCCATCCGCCACTCCAGAGAGTCTTGGCAATGAAGAAGGCGCTGCCGTTACTGTCAACGGAAAACGTGCCGGTGCCTATCGCGACGAAAACGGACAGCTGCACGTTGTCGACACCACCTGCACACACATGGGCTGCGAGCTAAAGTGGAATAACGGCGAACGCACCTGGGACTGCCCTTGCCACGGCTCACGCTTCTCCTATAAAGGAGATGTTATCGAAGGACCAGCAGAGCTGCCATTGGAGAAAGTCGATTTAGAATAAGGTAAAGCCGCCATTCTTGTTAGAGTGGTGGCTTTTCGCTTGATCGCTTACATAAAGCTTCCTTCTGTTAATGATCCGCTTCTTGATAAAGTGATACGCCTTACTGGTAAACAAAAACGCCGCCTTACGCTTACTAGTAAAATAGCGCATATTACTAGTAAAAAATTGCACACTACTAGTAATAAAACACACATTACTAGTAAATCATAGCCCCTTACTTTTAAACAAACCGCTTCTACCAGTTAATTAAAGCACATCAAGTATCCTAACTTTGAAAAATAACCATGCTAAGCAGGAAAATAAGTATTCCGATTCGTTTTTACCGAAAACCGTTACTTTTTTTCCTCCAGAAGCGTCTTATGGATCCAGATGCTTGCCTGCATCCCATCGCCCATCGCAATTGTGACCTGTTCGGAATGGGCGACGACGTCTCCTGCCGCCCAGACATGCTCCACATTCGTCATTTTTGTCCGCGGGTCAACAAGGACATGCTTGTTTTCATGAAGTTCTACACCAAGCTGCTGTGCCAGCTGCGACTTCACTTCATTTCCTCCGAAGGCAATAAATCCGCGCTCAGATGTCAGCTGATCTCCGTTTGAAAGGATGACTCCCCCGAAATTTGGTCCATCTGCCAAAACCTTCTCGATTGGCCCCTCGACATACTGGATTCCCTTTTCTTGCATAGCAGCCTGCTTTTCCTCATCGACTTCAGTTCGTTCATGGTTTACATACGTAATTTTATTGGAAAAACAGCTTAAAGTCAGCGCCATATTCGCTCCGACATTTCCAGCTCCCATCACGATTGTCGATTTGTCCTTCACTTCATAACCGTCACAATCCGGGCAGACATAGACACTGTTTCCGAGGGTCGGCATCAAATCCGGGAATGGCGGAATCCGATCCATAATTCCTGTAGCAAGCAGCAGCCTTTTCGCTTTGTGGGTTTCACCGCTGTCAGACTCTATTTCAAATCCATCTGCCGTTTTCCTGGCATTTGCTGCCTTGCCATTAATAAACTTAACACCGAGTCTCTCAGCCTGATAGCGGCCAATTTCCCTCAATTTCGGTCCGCTGATCCCATCAGGATAACCAAGGATATTGTGGTAGCTATGGCAAATGGCTGATCGCCCATCTCCCGAATCAAGCACCATGGTTTTATGATTATAACGGCCGAGCTGGATCGCTGCTTGCAGCCCCGCAATTCCGCCGCCGATAATTAGACAATCATACATTTCATTACACCGTCCCTTAAAAAAGAATCATAGTAGCATATTTCCCTTTTCGAGGAGGGGTAATCCGGTATTTGCAAAACTCTGTTGTTTTAAAAGTGCAGCTTGGCAATCATTGATGTATTATTTGTCCGTGATTTCTGCTTGTTGTACATTAATTTCTACGAAAAGTGGATTTATTTCTATGGTTATCCTCTTTATTTCTACGGTTACCCAATTAATTTCTACGGTTTTATAGATAATTTCTACAAAATTGCTCCTAATCTCTACGTTTTCCATTTTACTGGAAAAAGCATACCATCTAATTTTGTCTAACGCACTCATTACATTACCTTAGCTTGATAAATTCAGTTATAATCAAAGTGAGGTGGATATTTATGACAAATAAAATGGTTCAAAAACCAAAAATCATACTTTATGTATTTTTAACCTCATTGATTCTACTTTCAAACTACACGCTTTATCGAACCTCTATGTTCGGTTCAATCCCAGAAGGCGCCGTCTTAGGATCATTGCTTGATTTACTGATCATATTGCCTCTTCTAACCTACTTCATGATCATCCGCAAACGGTATGCGCTCAAATATCAAGGTATTGTGATTTTCGCTGGGTTCGCTGCTGCTTACTTTATTGTCCCACAGCAGCATTTATCGGAGTACTCATTCCTTCCCTACTTGCTGATGGTTTCTGAAGGTGCATTCCTGCTGCTTGAGCTGTATATCGCCTACAACGTGATCACCAGACTGCCAAAGCTTATAAAAGAGTACAAAAGTTTAAGCAAGCAAAACTCATTTTTCCTCTTTAATGTGAAGAATGCAGTTGAAAAGCATTTACCAGGAAACAAGACAGCGCTGATTTTCACAACGGAGTTTTCCTTATTTCATTACGCGCTCTTCTCATGGAAAAAGAAAATCGACATTAATACCGGCCAGGCTTTTACCTATCATAAAAAAACTAGCGCAAATGCTGTCTACATCATGCTGATCCACGCGATTGCCATTGAGTCGATCGGGCTGCATTATTTCCTGCATAATTGGAACGCCATCGTTTCCTATATACTGCTGTTCCTAAATGTGTATGGAATCTTATTTTTCACCGCGGAAATCCAGGCTACCCGTTTGACTCCTTATCTTCTAACTGACAATCATTTGCTCCTGCAAACCGGTTTTTCAAAAAGCATGAACCTTTCGTTAAGCCAGATAAAAGAATTCAAGTATTATGAGGGACCAGAGAAATTCACTCGTAAGGAAATGGATGATTTGTACGATGCGAGAGTTGCTGATTTTATCGTGGAAAAGCCTACATTTGAAATCCTGCTTCATGAACCACAGGAACTGCATATGATGTACGGTTTGAAACGGAACGTTACCCGGATCGTCTTGAATGTCGACGAACCGGCATTCTTTTACGAACAACTAAAAAAAGCAATAGAAAGCGATGACCCCAAGTAGGGTCATCGCCAGCAAAAAACCCGGCCTATGCAGACCGGGTTTCGTTGTTTTTATGCGTTATACAGTTCTACAATCTTTTCAAATGATAGCTCTTCTGTGCTGTCATAAATAATATCAGCGTTTTCGAAGCTTTCCTTAGGTCCTACTGCGACAGCGAACATGCCGGCTCCTTTGATGGCCTGCACGCCTGCTGCTGCATCCTCGACACCGATGCATGCTTCCGGCTCCACGCCAAGCATCTCGGCAGCACGAAGGAATACCTCTGGATGAGGCTTGCCGTTCACGACTGTTTTCGCGTCAACGATGATATCGAACTCGGATTTCATTCCAAGCGACTCCATGACAGTGAATGCATTTTTGCTAGCGGATGCAAGGCCCAGCTTCAGCCCATTTGCCTTAATATCTGTAATCAATTCCTTGATAGCCGGCAACAGATCGGATGGTGTGATGTTCTGGATCAACGTAAGATAGTGGTCATTCTTCTTGTCAGCAAGCGCGTCTTTTTCTTCAGAGGAAAAATCATTTTCCCTGCCGCCAATAGCGAGGATTTTTTCAAGAGAGTCCATACGGGAAACGCCCTTAAGCTCCTCGTTATCCTCGCGGGTAAATGTGATGCCCAAATCCTCAGCGAGTGCTTTCCATGCTAAGAAGTGATATTCTGCTGTATCTGTAATGACGCCATCTAGGTCGAAAATGAAAGCTTTGAGTGGTCTTGTCATGTTAAAACTCCTTTCTATGCAATTCCCGAAACCATATAGAGGGAGACCCCTGGCAACCCAAAGATCTCCCATATTTTTATTTCAATTTTACAGAAAGCTCGCCATTTGCAGGAATCGTAATTTCCTCGCCATAAAGGTTCATAGCAAGCTCTGGACCTTGCTGGGAAAGAACGACGTTTTCCTGGTTCACTTCCACTTTTACATAGTGATCGCGGAAGATGATGTTGAAGCTGTACTGATTCCATGCCTTAGGAATGAACGGGGCAAATGACAATGTGCCCTCAGCCGTGCGCATGCCTGCAAAGCCCTGGACAATCCCAAGCCATGCACCTGTCATGCTTGTGATATGCAAACCATCTTCAGTGTCATTGTTGTAGTTATCAAGGTCAAGGCGCGCCGTGCGGTTATACATTTCGTATGCCTTTTCTTCCATGCCAAGCTCAGCTGCAAGAACAGCGTGGATACTTGGAGACAATGAAGATTCATGGACCGTCATTGGCTCATAGAATTCAAAGTTGCGGCGCTTCTCTTCTTCCGTAAACTCGTGGTTGAAGAAATACAAGCCCTGAAGGACATCCGCCTGCTTGATGAAACAGCTGCGAAGGATCTTATCCCAAGACCAGTTCTGGTTGATTGGGCGATCCTCAGCTGACAGTTCATCAACCGTCTTCAAATCTTTATCAAGGAATGTATCGTGCTGGACGAATACCCCTCTTTCTTCATCGTACGGGAAGTACATTCTGTCGATGATATCCTGCCACTTTGCAAGCTCTTCATCTGAGAATCCAAGTCCAGCAAGACGGTCCTCATGGCCATTTTGCTTCAAGAAATCGATGACTTCGAGAGTATAACGCAGTGTCCATACAGCGATACGATTTGTGTACCAGTTGTTGTTGACGTTATTTTCATATTCGTTCGGGCCTGTAACCCCATGCATCATATACACATTCTTGAACTTGTTAAAGTGGACGCGGTCAGCCCAGAAGCGGGAAATTCCTGCGAGCACATCAATACCAGATTCATGAAGATAATTTTTATCTCCAGTGTAGTTCACATAGTTATAGATCGCATAAGCAATCGCGCCGTTACGGTGGATTTCTTCAAACGTGATTTCCCATTCATTGTGGCACTCCACACCTGTAAAAGTAACCATCGGATACAGCGCACCCTGCAGTCCCTGCTGCTTCGCATTGTGGTATGCTCCATCAAGCTGGTTGTGGCGATAGATGAGCAGGTTGCGGGCCACCTCGGACTCAGCAGTGGAAAGGTAAAGCGGGATTGCATACGCTTCAGTATCCCAGTATGTCGCTCCGCCGTACTTTTCGCCTGTGAAGCCCTTTGGACCGATATTCAATCGGGAGTCTTCCCCATAATAAGTAGAGAACAATTGGAAAAGGTTAAAACGAATTCCCTGCTGAGCTTCATCATCTCCTGCGATTTCAACATCAGCGATTTCCCAGCGGCTCAGCCATCCATTTTTGTGCTCTGCCAACAGCTGTTCGAAGCCTTTTTCCACAGAACGCTCAAGTACTTCCCGGCCTTTTAATACCAGATCGCCAGCAGCATAATCACGGTCTGTAGTCACGGCGACATACTTGTAGAGAGTTACAGTTTTGCCCTGCCCAGCTTTAACTTCAATCACATTTTCTACATACTCTTCTTTTTCAGTTACTGTCACATTCGCAACTTCACCCTCGACAACCGTTTGCATAGTTGTCGCTACCTGGAAAGTAGGCGTGCCGAATGGATTGTCTATTGTTTTCATCACAAGGCTGCCAGTGTATTCTGACGCATCCTTACTCACCTCATACCAGAAGTCTTCTTCATAGTTAGAATCTTCATTACGAACGTCCCCATCCAAATACGGAATAAAGGTAACGTTTCCATTATAGTTTTTAGCAGTAACGGAATAAGAAATTGCGGCTAGTTCACGGTCAGCAACTGATAGGAAACGTACCGCTTCCACTTCAGTTTCCTTGCCATCCTGGACTATAGTGAACTTCCTTGTCAGCACACCATGCTGCATATCTAGCTCACGATAGTATTCATTCACTTCAGCCTTATGAAGATCAAGCTCTTCTCCATCGACCAATACTTTTACGCCGATAAAATTAGTAGAATTGATGACCTTACCGAAATAATGCGGGTAACCATTCTTCCACCAGCCTACACGAGTCTTGTCAGGGAACCATACACCTGCGATATATGAACCACGGTGGAAGTCTCCAGTATATGTTTCTTCAAAATTCCCGCGCATGCCCATATGGCCATTCCCCAGGCTCATGATGCTTTCAGCAAGTCGAAAATCCTCTCTATGCAGTTCCGTTTCGATGATCTTCCAGCTATCGATTTCAAATAATCTTTTCATAGCTTTTATCTCCCTTTAAGAAGTTGTACAAACGTTTGCACTATTATATCATGAATTTCCTAAAAAATGATAAAACGATTCGTGTTAATTTTGTGTCAGACTAAACTAATTATTATTGTACTATTATAATTTGTGAGTTTAGTTCTATAACTTTATTAAAAGTAAACGTTCAAGCAAGTGAAAATCTTTTCCCTAATGGATAATCCTATTTTTATGGTAAATATGTTATAATTTTTCAGAAGTTTTATATAATCTAAAAGAACTATAAAGAGAGGAGGTAAACAAACATATGAGTGCAAGATTTTTTAAAGTGGCCTCGGTCTATTTTGTTATTGCAATTATTCTAGGAATCATTATGGGGATCAGGCACGATTTTTCGCTTACATCGGTGCATGCTCACTTAAATCTGCTTGGCTGGGTATCCATGGCCTTATTCGGGACTATTTATTATCTTTATCCTGCAGCGGGAAGCAGCAGGCTGGCAACCATTCACTTTTGGCTTCATAACCTTGGTGTACCGGTCATGCAGGGCGGTATAACCCTTGTCATGCTGACGGAAAATGGTGTCTTCACTGCCTTTGCAATTATCGGTTCTCTCGTCGTTGTACTTGGCGGAATATTATTTGCAGTGAATGTTTTCAAGCATGTAAAAGCATAATTTTTGCTATTAAAAAAGTTCGCCTGGGTCTCAGGCGAACTTTTTTGATTTATGCGAGTTCCGTTTGTTTCGTTTCAGTGCCCCATAACCAGACCGCTGCCGCTCCAATCAGGATGGAGATGCAGAAGATCGTGAAAATAATGTTGATTGAAAAACCTTGAGCTGATAAATATGGAACCGTTAAAGGTCCGAGGATTCCGCCTATGCGTCCGAAAGATGCAGCCATCCCTGCTCCTGATCCGCGGATAGTAGTTGGGTACTGTTCTGGTGTATAGGCATACAATGCGCCCCACGCTCCAAGGTTAAAGAAAGACAATAGGATGCCGGCCGTAATCAACAGGGCAAGCGAATCTGCTGTACCAAAGAAATAGGCGCTGAGTGCTGTTCCAATCAAATAAGCTACTAGCACAAACTTCCTGCCTGCTTTTTCAATCAACCATGCCGCTGTAAAATAGCCCGGCAGCTGCGCGAGCGTCATAATCAATACATATTGAAAGCTCTTGATCAATGTGAAGCCTTTCATAACCATCACGCTTGGCAGCCAGAGGAACATTCCATAATAGGAAAATACGACACTGAACCATAGAATCCAAAGCATCGCTGTTTTTTTGACATGTTCTTTTGACCATACATCTGCAATGCTCTCCATGATGGTCAGCCTTTCCTTCTTTTCAACCGCAAGGAAGCGCGGTGAGTCCGGAAGGTTCATACGAAGATACAGTGCATAGAGTGCAGGCAATGCGCTTAAGATTAAAGCCATCTGCCAGCCAAACTTCGGGATGATAAAGTAGGAAATCAGCGCCGCTACAAGCCAGCCTCCTGCCCAAAAGCTCTCCAGAAGGACGACGACGCGGCCGCGCTTTTCAGCAGGTACGCTTTCCGCAACAAGCGTCGATGCGACCGGCAGTTCTCCCCCGAGTCCCATTCCAATAAAAAACCGCATCAGCAAAAAGAAAGACAAAGTCGTGGCCATAGCCGAAAGTCCGCTGCCGACAGAGAATAGCAATAACGTTATAATAAAGACATTTTTCCGCCCAATCCTGTCAGCCAGCAACCCGAATATAAGCGCCCCGACTGCCATCCCAATTGAATTCACACTGCCAATCCAGCCCATCTCCTGGACAGACAAATCCCAGTCAACCTTCAGTGCCGCAATGATAAAAGACAAAATCCCAACATCCATTGCATCAAACATCCAGCCCAGACCAGCAATTCCAAGAAGCTTTTTCTCTGAAATCTCCTGATTTTTTTTCATATAGCCCTCCTGCTCCATTGCAACGATACAAGTAGTTTCCCTTAATTTGATATTTTTAACATTTTACTTCTTTTGCTCTTCTATAATATCACGTGTCTTTACAGTAGTCATGATAATAATTCATCGTTTCATTCTGCAGCTGGAAATTTTCCGTGTTAATTTCCAGTTCGCCAGAATAATTTCATTTTCGCCAATATATTTTTATTTTCGCCAGAATAATCTCATTTCCGCCAGAATAATCTATTTTTCGCCAATAAATTTTCAATGGAGTAAATTTAACTCTAAAGTTCAATAAAATTGGAATCATGATTGCTGATTCATCTTACCAAATACCTTTTTCAAAGAAAAAACCCCCTGCAAACGATGCAGGGGTCTTAAAAATTAACTTACTTTATCCAAAATAACGGTTACCTTGAACAAATCGCCATCGACTTCAATATCAAGTGAGCCTTCGTGAAGGTCCACTATCGATTTCGCAATGGCTAGCCCGAGACCTGAGCCTTCTGTATGGCGAGATTGGTCGCCTCGCTTGAATCGCTCGAACAACTCATTCAAATCTTCACCAAGCTCGTATTTTGTCACATTTTTAAAGGTAAGCACCGCCTGATCCTGCTCGGCTTTTACCGAAATATAGACTCTTGAATTCTCAAGAGAATACTTAAGAATGTTGCCGATCAGGTTATCAAACACTCGCCAAAGCTTCTGGCCATCGACAAACGCATAAACTGGATGATCAGGCTGAGATACGCGCAGTTGGAGCGATGATTGGCTTAAAGCTTCGTTGTGTTCTGCAAGAGCCTGCTGCAGGAGCTGGATGAGGTCGACCTTATCCTTGCGCAGCTCGATGTTGCCGCTCGCCATTTTCGTCGCCTCGAATAAGTCATCGATTAAAACCTTCAAACGCTTTGATTTACGGTCGAGAATCTCAATATAGGAGTCGCGATCCTCTGGCGCTAAGTCAGGCGTTTTCAATAGCTCCGTATAGGTGATGATCGAAGTCAGCGGCGTCCTTAAATCATGGCTTACATTTGTGATCAGCTCCGTTTTCAGACGCTCGCTCTTTGCCTGCTCCTTGTGGGAGACCTTCACAGAGTTTCTCAATGTGTTGACGTCTGCTGCGTGTTTGGCAAAAATGGATTTGCCTTTTACCGGGATATCACTACCCATTTTCCCAGCAGCAAGCTCCTCTGTATTCATTACAATCTTATTGAAGTAGCCGGCCTTTTTCATGATGATAATGAGAAGCGGAAGTCCAATAAAAATAAAAGCAAGACCAAAAACAACAATGAATCCTGCTTCAACCAAGACTGCAGCAGCAAGCATGCCCAATCCAAAAACGAATCCGAGCAGCACGATCAACTGAATCCCGATACTCCTGATAAGAAATGCATCCAAAATCGCTTTATAAGCTTTAAATACAAGGCTTTTCTGTAAATCGTCCTTAAGCAGCTGCCCATCATTGCGGTACTCAGCAAAGAATTTCAGCTGCATCAAGCCAAATGCCAGCAATGCGGCTGCGGCTGCCAGACTGATTATTAGTTCAATCAGCGAAGAGAAGATATCAGAATTGTAATATACAAACTGCTCGCTGATCAGAGTCAAGGTAAGCAGGAAGAAACCACCTGTCGCAAGCATGATGCCCAATCTTACATCAAGCGGAACTTTCGCGTAAATCGGCTTGAAATTTTCAAACGTTCCAAAAACAATAGCCGGTTTGCGCCTTGCGATAACATAAGCAGCAATCAGCGCGCCGATGCTGGCAATCATATATCCAATGAAAAGCAACTGGCGTTTTTGGAAGTATCGATAATCACCAATTGCCTGAAGCGATGCTGGTGCATTTTTCGATAGCCCGATCTTCCCTGTGAAATTATTATTTTGATTCGCCAGGATCGCCTCCGCAACCTCATTGTAAGGCATGAATTGCTCGCTAATTCCTGTATATCCATAAAACTCCTGAATGTCACCGTAATCCTGGACAAAGTACATTTCTTTGTCATTGATGAAATCAGAAACCGAATCACCATCCTTAAGAGTAAGGTTCGTAAATACCTCTCCCGTTTCTGCGTCTTCCATATAATACTTGTACGCACGCCCAAAGTTTACAAATTGCTGGCGATATTTCTCCAGCTCCTGATAAAATTCATCTATACGCTTCTCTTTTTCCTTCATAATTTTGGCCCGTACGTGTTCATCACTGTTGAAGTTTTCCGTAATATCGGCGATTTTCGCATCTCTTTCTTTCGTTAAAGCTGCTTCAACCGTTTTATTCCCGCTGTCAATCGCCTCTTGAATCTGCTGTTCATACTGCATTCCGATATTGGAAATCTGTTCGCCCAGATTGCCGTACCGCATGCGATGCTCTTCTATCTCTTCATCCGAAACAGTGATTTCCTTCTTCATGTCCTCTTTCGTCATGCTATTTAACTCAAAGACTTGCAATAAGCTGACAAATCGGTTCATCTGGTAGCCGTATTCTTCTGATTCAAAGTAATCCCCTTGCAAAAACTGGCTGCCATTCGTCAAGGCAGAAAATAATCCACTAAGCCCAAATGAAACGAGCAAAGCCCAAATGACGACAAGATACTTACTTTTCGATTTTATATCCAATGCCCCACACCACCTTTAAAAACCTCGGATTCTTCGGATCGATTTCTATTTTTTCACGGATTTTCCGGATATGGACGGCTACCGTATTTTCAGCATTGTAGCTCGGTTCCTTCCATACTCGTTCATAGATATCGTTAATGGAAAACACTCTGCCGGCGTTGGTCATTAGCAGCTCGATGATCTTGTACTCGATCGGAGTCAGCTTAACCAATTCCCCATGCGCGGTGACTTCCTTTGATGACTGGTCGAGAGTCAGCCCGTTCAGGTCAATCACCTTCGTTTTCCCTTCATATGTACCCAGTGTTACATACCGTCTCAGCTGTGATTTCACCCTGGCGATCAGTTCGAGCGGGTTGAACGGCTTGGTCACGTAATCATCGGCACCAACCTGGAGACCGAGGATTTTATCCGTATCCTCACTTTTCGCGCTCAGGATGATAATGGGAATATTCTTGTCTTCGCGAATCCGGAAAGTAGTCGTAATCCCATCCTGACGCGGCATCATCACATCAAGGATGATTAAGTGAACTGGCTGTTCATTGAGCTTTTCGATCGCCTCAATCCCGTCGGCAGCCTTGATGACTTTGATTCCTTCATTCTTTAAATAAATTTCAATTGCATCGCGTATTTCTTTTTCATCGTCTACCACAAGCACATTGTATTGTTCCATGTGAAAACCTCCTTTCCACAAAGGCAAGCTTTGATGTTTTCTATTCTAGACGGCGAACCTTAACATTCACCGACGATAAATCTTAAGATTTTCTTAATAATGGGAAAAGTGGTGTGTGTGAATCTATTATATATTCTTATATGAAGGGTGAGAAAAGGTATTTTTATGAATAGAAAGGTAGGAGAAACAAATTGGACGGACTGAAGAAGATTAAATAAGCTTATAAGACTCATCCTGGCGTGATGAGTCTTTTTTGTAAATTGTGTTCCAATTGGGTGAATTGCTCCCTATTCCAACTGGAAAAAATCATTGAAAATTTCCAGGTTGCGGGATTTCGACAAAAACTCGCGGAAAGATATGCTCTTTTTGCGGAATAGGAATGTTTTTTCGCGGAATGACCTATTCTTTTCGCGGAATAAAAATGGTTTCCTGCAGAATGACCCCTTCTTTTCACGGAATTCAGGAACACTTGATAGTAATTCTTCAGACAAAACGCGTTTCTTTACATAAAATTTAACCTTTCCAAATGAAAAAAATCTTATCTTCGCAAAGTAGCAATGATTCGGTTTTGTTTTAACAATAAATCCAATGCCTCGTTAATATGATGAACGATTATATCGCTTTTCGAGAGTGTGGAGGTAGCGCAGCCTTCATTACCGATCACCGCGATGGCGACAACTGCTTCTTCAAACATCGCAGCATCATTAGCGCCATTCCCTACACAGACCGCGCCAGCCAAACTTCGAACGAATTCTCCTTTTTCTTTTGTATGGTCTCCTGAACGGAGAATCTGGACAGATATAGGCAGCTCGCTGCATTGATTCACAACGCTGCCATTGGTATCTGCAGTGATAACATGTATCTCCAGCAGTTTGCTTAAAAGATGGATCCTGTCTGCAACCCCTCTGATTAACTCACCGTCAACTGCAATCGTGCCGTTAAAATCCAAGACTAAATGCTTAATTTCAAGCTGTTCTCTGCCAGGTATAGTTAAATTCAGCATTACTGACCTCCTGTAAACTATATTTTAAAAATTATTATACACTCACCTTTATCTCCAGAAAAAACAAGATATTTTACTAGTGCTAAAGTATTATAATAATAAGTAGTTTTGTTAATTTATTACAGTAATCTAAATAGATATATATTTTTCTTTTGCTAAATAAATGAAGGAGTCCTAAACCAATGGCCACGATCTATAAAAGCAAAGAAGGAAAAGAACACATCCTCAGCCAATATGAACAGTACCTGACGCAGTTTGAGCTCCCGATTGATCGGGAGTATGTGGATACGCGTTTCGGAAAAACGCATGTCCTTAAAATGGGCAGACCAGATGGGAAGCCGTTATTTATCTTTCAGGGAGGAAATTGCATCAATCCGATGACCCTATCATGGTTCAAGGGTTTGTTAACAGATTACAAGATTTATGCGCCTGATACCATTGGCCATCCAGGCTATAGTGACGAGGTCAGGATTTCTGCATCAGATCAAAGTTTCGCCAATTGGATTGAAGATTTAATGGCGCATTACCAGATTGAAAAATGTGCTTTTATTGGCCCTTCATATGGCGGGGGCATCATCCTCCGGCTGGCAGCTTTTTTACCGGAGAAGATCCAGTGTGCAGTACTTGTTGCGCCAGCAGGAATCAGCCTTGGATCAAAAATGCAAATGATCAAGGAAATTCTTGTGCCGATGTTATTTTATAAAATGAATGGGTCTGCTAAAAGCTTGAGGAAAATTGCCAATGTGATGTCGAGAAACAGTATGAAAGGCATGGATGAGGGGATTATCGGCAGTATTTTTAAATACGTGTCTTTAGAGAATGAAATGCCCAAGCTTACGACTGCACAGGAACTGAAAGATTATAATGCTCCGACCCTCGTCATTACTGGGACTGAGGACATCTTTTTCCCAGAAAAAAGGATTTCCAAGAAATCAGCAGGACTTTTCGGGAACCAATTAGAATTAAAACGATATACGATGGGGCATTTCCCATCCGGCGAAGACCTCGTGAAAATTGACGTTGACATCAAATCATTCCTGGCAAAACATTATCTTTAGGAGGTAACAATGAGCAATAATCCTATCCAAAAAATCGGCCAAATTGGTGTAACTGTAAAAAACTTAGATCGAGCTATTCCTTTTTATCAGAAGCAATTAGGGCTTCCGCTTTTGTTCAGCACTGACACGATGGCTTTCTTTGACTGTGATGGTGTCCGTCTTCTCCTCAGCATTCCAGAAAACGAACAATTTGCCCACCCGAGTTCGGTCATTTATTTCCAGGTGGAAAAGATTAAGGAAAAGTACGAGGAATTGCTCGCAAAGGGAGTAAGCTTTTTAGACGAACCGCATGTTGTGGCTAAAGTGGGCCAAACTGAGACATGGATGACATTCTTTAGAGATACTGAAGACAACATTCTTGCGTTCATCAGCGAGGTTTTGGCATAAATACAAAAGGATACTGCAAGCAGTCGCAGTATCCTTTTTATTGAATTGCTTTCAGTTCATTCTTTTTCATGAATAGCTCAATCTGATGCGCCGCCATCATACCCGATGTGCTGTTCAAGTGCATGCCGTCAGTCAGTAGTAAAAAGCCATTCAAATGCGCAATCCGATCCAGGCTGTATCCGTATACAAAGTGTTGAATAATCGCCTTTTCTAACAGTTTAGAGCCATTTTTCAAAGAACGTCCTCTCGTATGCCCTTTTCCCTTTAAATAGGCTTTTAATTTTTCATTAAAAGGCAGGTAGGAAACATTGCTAATTTCAGCGATCTTTTTTATGACTTCGTTGTATTGGTCGATTTCCTTGTTCGCTTTTGAAAATAAATTTTCACCCGCTACCGGGAGTGAGAACAAAGCAATTTTTGCCGTGGTTTCCGTTTTCAGCCTATTCACAATTTGAGCAAGGTTTTTCTCATAAACTAATAAGGATGGTTTCTCAAATTGTTCCTGCAACCTGATATTCCTCTTCGCAATATCCGGGGCAATTTTTGCTGATGCATCATTCAAGCCGACCATTATAATGGCGAACTCTGGATTGCAGGCAATCACACGATCAAGGCGTTGAAGGACATCATAAGCCGTGCTGCCATTGACCCCGTCATTAATAAATTGGTAATCAAGGCAGCCCTTCCGCTTAGAAGCATCTTCGACAAAATTAAAGCTAATATTCCCATGTACGACATCTCCGCCGATGACGGCGACAAGCTTTTTCCCTTCCTCGCGCATTCCATTCTTCAGGAAAGCCTCCGGATTATTTGCGGGAAGTTGTTTTAGTTTGTTTTTTCGCTGATAAAACGCAATTACTCCCGCAACCACAAGCAGCAACAATGCTAGAGTACCAATTAATAAAAGATCCATATACGACCCCTCTCTTTTAAAATTTTTTCATAGTCTTTTCCTGTATTAACCAGGAGCCCCAATCAACAAACAGCCAAGTATTTAAAAAGTAAATTATTAATTAAAAATTCTGAATATATATAGTATATTATTCGACAAGACTGTAATATTTCCCTTTAAATGCTCAATTTCTACACCCGAAATATTTTATTTTTCCTTCTACTCTCATCATAGCCATTTATGATACGCAGCAGACAAAATAAATGGTACAAAAATTTAAACAAATCAAAAAATTACTTTGCAAGTTGCTTCGATTGTAGGATAATATTATATGGTAGAGATTGGGAAAGGGGAAATTATACCTATGCTGGAAGCTAGGTTATATAATGTATCACTATTTTTTGTTTCAATTGCCGTGGCTTTTGGATTAGGTACCTTTTTCGTGGATAAAAACACATTTTTAATAGCTATATTCATATATTGGCTGTTTTCGACCATGTATAACAATCTTAGGATCATTGCGCAAAATGGAACACTGAAGTTTGATTATGGGATCAATTATAGCTTATCATTCGGCATTTTCGCGGGCCCAATAGGTTTGTTCATTTTCGAGACGATCTTTCGCTTCACCGTATATTTTTCTAGAAAAAGCTCCAAGACTGCCGATGAAGATGAATTTTGGGACACATTCTACAATATTGGTGCTCATGTACTGATTTACTCGATTGGATATTTTGTATTTAATCTGGCTTATCCTTTATTTAAAGGTGTACCATTTGGATTTTGGATCCTGATGTGCATCCTTGCAGTGGGCACCATGATTATATCTTATACATTCCTATCTATAGCTTTTTACATTTTAGGGGAAATCAAAAGCGTGCGGGAGGCACTCCAATTCTTCAGGGAAAGCAACAATATCCTGGATTTGGGTAAAACAGCTTTTACCAATGGACTGCTGCTGCTGTTCCTTCAAGAGCAGAAATGGGAAATGATGGTCAGCTTATTTATTTTGAATTATTTGGTGAGCCGCTCCTTCCATTCAAAATCACAGAACATCCAGAATAAAATCGAGCGGGACAAGTTCGAACAAATGGCTTATACAGATTTCCTTACAGGTGTTCCGAACCGGGCATTCATGGATTTAAAAATGTCCGAATTGAACCAAACGGGCGAAAGAATCGGCATTGTAGTAACAGATATCGATAAATTCAAACGAGTCAATGATTCGTATAATCACGCTGTCGGTGACAGGGTCATCCAGCATTTTGCTCTGACATTGAAGCACTATTTATCTGAAAATGATTACCTTTTCCGAAGCGGCGGCGAGGAATTCACGCTGATCCTGAGAAATAGATCATTCACAGAAACCATTGATCTGGTGGAAAAAATTCGCCAAGGCATCGAAACTAGCTCAGTAGATGTGGAATATAAATCGGAAATTCACTCCATTTCGATTACTTCTTCATTTGGTTTGTATTTCTTCACGATCAATTCATATACGTCAATGGAAAAGGGCTATATTTATGCGGACCAGCTGCTGCTTCGTTCAAAGGATCTTGGCAAAAATAAAGTGACCTATAAAAACGAACTGTCGAAACAGACAGGCTGACAATAAAGATTAAAGACAGAGGATGCTTTCTCTGTCTTTTTCATTGTTCCGCATAAGCAGGCTAGTGTCTCCGTTCAATTCCTTTGCATTTCATCTTTTATCCCGCTAAAAATGCATAAATAAATCTGCTCATGCTGCCTCGTTCAAAACCCATTTAATCGGCACTTGCTCCGCCGGATGTACGAACTCAAAATTATCCTTTATATCTAAATCCACAACATACAACTGAACACCCATTTCGACCGCAATTTCCAATAGCTCATGAACAGAAGATACACCAAAATCGCTGATCGCATTTGAGAGGTATTCAAGGTCAGCTGAGGGAACTGATACATATCTTTTATCAAGAATATTGACACCTTTGCGTGAGAACGCCAAAATCACCTCTGCGCCCGATGATGCAGCGCCAACCGCAACATTCAACGGAGGATACGCAGATTCTAGTTCATCATGCAGAGCCATTACCACCACTTTTTTCTGCTCCATGCCAGTCGCCTCCATCAATAGCTTAAAACCGCATCTGCCTGATAAGCAGTCTCCAAAAATGTCGCTACTCCTGCCAATTGGGCACCGTCAACCAGTTCAAGGTCATCGGCAATCAGCACATTCATCTGGCAGCCAAAAAAACCAATGCCCAAGTCCATCGCTCTTCTCATGAGTTGGGCAAGATCAATATTATGTGTTCGCTCGATGATTTTTAAATATCGTTTATCCAGTACCCTTGCACCATCAAGGTCGAAGAAAATGGTGATTTCATTGCCCTGTTCTGCATTCTTTACTGCTTCTTTTAATACATAAGGCACATTAGAACTTAAGGAAACAAAGTAAACTAATTTCTTGTTCGCCAATGTCCTTCCCTTCTTTCGGTACGATTGCTTATACAGCTAATTATTTTGTCCAAACGAAATATTCATGAACCGCTTACATTATTATTATATACCCTCATAGGTATACAAGAAACTGCAAACAACTGGGAATAGAAAAAAAGTGAGTGGAAACCCACACACCTTCATCCGAGCATTCAAATAGTCGTCGGTTCTAGTTCTCCAGATCAGATTGCTATCCTCATATTCTCCTACAAAAGAATCGAATCATTTAATGAGATGAATCTGTTGTATCTACGTGCTTAAGATGCTTGAAATTCAGCCAGATGAACACAACGGACAGAAGTACGAACCCTGCGCCAACTAAAAATGGAATATGAGAGTTAAACACTTCTCCTAATTTAGCAGCCATGAAAGGTGCAATGGCTGCACCAATAAAGCGCAGGAAGCTGTAAGCAGCCGAAGCTGTCGCTCTTTCTACTGGCGCTGCATCCATAACGGCTGTTGTAATCAAAGTATTGTTATTCCCCAATATCGCACCGGCAAAAATAACAGCGCTGATCACGATCCACTGTGTCGATGCAAAGATTCCTATAATCATAAGATCAAAGGCAAATAGAATCAACATGAAAACCATAGCCTTAACAGTACCAAGCCATTGCTGAAGCTTCGGCGCCATAAATACAGAGGTAAGCGCCAGCAGAATACCCCAGCCTAAGAATACGTAGCCAAGTCCCTTTGGCTCCAGACCCATAACAAAGGGAGCGTATGCCATGATGGTGAAGAAACCAACATTGTATAAAGCTGCTACAATCCCTAATACCAAAAGCGAACGGTGTTTCATCGCGTGGAAAGGTGCAAGTAAAGAAGTCTTTGATTTTTTAACAGAATGCGCCTTCGGTTTTGGCATTAATATGGTAAGAAGAATAAAGGCGAACACCATTAATGTGGCAACTCCAAAAAATGGAGCTCTCCAGGTCAAAGACCCTAATGTCCCACCCATCAGCGGTCCTATTGATATGCCAAGTCCCACGGCCGCTTCATAAAGTATGATTGCTTTTGCTGTTCCGCTTTCTGAAAGAGAAACAATTGCTGCCAGGGCAGTTGCTACAAACAGCGCATTGCCCAGTCCCCATCCGCCCCTTAGTCCGACCAATGTCCAAATGTTCTCGGCGAATCCTCCCAATGCAGACACAACAGCAATAATGGAAATTCCCAGAAGGAGTGTACCTTTGCTGCCCAGCCTTGATGATACCGTTCCAGTGATCAGCATGGCGAATGCCATGACAGCATTATAGCTTGTATATAGTAAAGTTACCTCACTAGGTGTCGCATTCAAGTTATGGGCAATCGTTGGTAAAACCGGGTTCACCAGCCCCATCCCCATGAAAGCTGTTATTGCTGCAAAGAAGACAGCCCATACAGCGACAGGCTGGTTTAATATTCCAGGAGTGGCGGCTGATTCAATCGATAAAGGTTTTGCTGCAGTTTGTGATTTAGAAGTCATTCTTCCTTCTCCTTTTTTTCGATTTTCGATTTACAATAATTTTTTGAAGGAATGCCTGATGACGTCTCCGCGGCTGATGATCCCAGCCAAAACACCATTTCGTTCAACAGGCACTTTCTTAATTTGTTTCTGGCCCAAAAGTGCCGCAATATTTTCAATTTCCTGGTTCCATGCCACCTTTTGCACTTTCTTCTGAGCAATGGCCATTACGTTCAAGTCCAAGACCTTTTGGGCCCTCACCTCAAATTCATCATCATCTCCCCTGATAACATCAACATAATAAAAAGAGTCAACGACGATATCCTTGTGTTTTCCGATATATCGCATGAGATCCCCATCACTTATATAAGCGACAATTTCATTCCGCTCATTCACTACGGGCAGCCCGCTTATTTGATGGTCAATAAACTTTTCAATTACCAAACGCACATTGTCTGTATCTTTAACCTTGTAAACTGTACTATTCATGATTTCATGAGCTTGCATATTAAACTCCTGTCTATAAAAGAGTGTATTAAACACGAAAAACAATTGTATGATGCAACTATATGATTGTATAATACAACTATCTACTATGTCAATGTTGCTTTCCAGAGATATACAGCAAATTGACAAAAGCCTGTGTTATATTATCATGTAACCTAGAGGAAGTATTCGGGGTGAAAATGCGATGAAAAAACAAGCACTGGAAACGATTGAACTTGAATTGGCAATCCTGATCCGCCGGCTTACATCTGTTTCAACGGATAAAAGAAAAACCAGCCTTGACCGGTCTGGGTATCTGTTGCTTCGGAGACTATCCGCTCTAGGCCCAGCAGGGGTGAAGGTGCTGGCTGCTGAATTTGACCTTGATATCTCAACAGTCAGCAGGCAAGCAAGAGCATTAGAGGATAAAGCGTATGTTAAAAAAGTTCCCGATACCCAAGATGGCCGTTCATATTTCTACCAAATAACAGAAGCCGGTCTTGCAGAATTAACTGCCAACCAATTGTCCAGATTAGACAGCATCACTAATCTGCTAAGTGACTGGACCGATGATGACCGTGAAAATTTGGGATATCTGCTGAAAAAATTCAATCATTCTTTAAAGAATAGATAATTGAAAAAGGCAGGCCGAATGCTTTAAGATACATTCCGCCTGCGTTTCTTTGTATGACAATCACTTTGCCCACTTTTCCAGCAGTGGTCCGCTCTCCCCATAAACCGGATCTGTTTCTGGCAATGGCACATTTTTGATCTGCGACAAGGCTTGCGCTCGTACTCCTGGATCGTTTTTCTGTAGATTAGGGGTACTTCCATTCGGATAAGCGCCGACAACAGCAAAATCCTCGGTGCTCTCCATTTTCCTATGGCCCGTACCGGCCGGCAAAACAACTACGTCACCAGCTTTTAGGTCAAGGCGTTCTCCGCCATCACCGCCAAGAAGCACGGTCGCTTTTCCAGACGTCACACCTAATACCTCATGTGTGTTTGTATGGTAATGGTGATAATCATAAACATCGCCAGTCCATGTGCCTGTCCAGTTATGCTGCTCGAATTGAGCTTGGATATTGAGATTATCTTCAAAAACACCTTGATACAAAATCACAGGTAAATCAGGATTGTTCGGAATATCACCTGCATCGTTCAGAAAAAATGATCTTACTCGTGTTTCCATAGCGGAATCTGCTCCTTTCATCTTCCTAAGATAGAATGGTGCCATCCACGATCTTTTTGTACAATGGCTAGGGCAAAAAGAACCCATGTTTAACTGTACCTAAAATTCCCTGGAGTTAAACGTATCTCCTTCTTGTAGGTTTCCAGCTTTATAGCCTTTGTAGAACCAGCTCTTCCTCTGTTCCGAAGTTCCGTGAGTGAAACTTTCCGGCACGACATATCCTTGGGAACGTTTCTGGATTGTATCATCCCCGACCGCACTCGCTGCATTCAAAGCTTCCTCAAGGTCTCCTTCTTCCACTACACCCATTCCCTGTGCATGGTGGGCCCATACACCGGCTAAATAATCAGCCTGCAATTCAAATCGCACTTGATACTTGTTGAATTCTGTCTTATCCATACTCTGGCGCATTGAGTTAAGCTTATCGGAAGTTCCAAGTAATGTTTGTACATGGTGCCCTACCTCATGGGCAATTACATAAGCCATTGCAAAGTCACCTGGCGCCTGGAATTTACTTTGAAGTTCATCATAGAAACTTAGGTCAATATACAACTTCTGATCCCCGGGACAATAAAACGGACCAACAGACGCTCCTGCTGTACCACAGGCAGACTGGACACTGCCAGAATACAATACAAGAGTAGGCTCTTTATAAACCATACCTTCTTTCTTAAACTCTTCTGTCCAAACCTCTTCTGTATCAGCCAGGACAACGGACACAAACTGGGCAAGGTCCTTTTCCTCCTGTGTTTCCTGGTAAGGAGCAGGGGACTGGCCTCCCATGTTTGACATATTGTTCACAACATCCCCTAGATCGCCTCCGCCAAGGAATGTCATGATCACTAACAGGACGATTCCGCCAATACCGCCGCCCATTAGCATGCCGCCTCCGCCCATTCCTCTTCTATCCTCAACATTGCCGCTCGCTCTTCTGCCTTTCCATTGCATGATGGTTCCTCCCTGCATATTAAGAAACTTATAAAATAAATTAGAAATATGTTTTAGTGTTATACCCGCTATTAGTAGATTTATTTAGCTTCTATGAATATTTTTTTGGAAAGACTGGTTTTGTTTAGATTTTGGTTATACGAATTAAGGTTACTTCCCGCTTTTTTATTATGGCTTTGTTAAACTTGGCTGTGATTTCCGTTCCAGGCGCTTC
>NZ_JBALSS010000004.1:211060-253074 GCF_036967045.1 Bacillus sp. JJ1609
ATTCTTCTAGGGGCTGGCGGTGAGCCTCCTCGTCGCAAGCTCCTGCGGGGTCTCACCTGTCCAGCTGAGCCCGCAGGAGTCTGCGCGCCTTCCACTACAATCAACAGAGCTTAAAAATCAACAATGGTCGTTAACACAGCATATATTAAAAAGGACATGCCTCCATCTGGCATGCCCGTAATCTTTCAATATTCTTTCATTGCCTAGGAAATATCGCTGATTGCCCCGGCAACATCATATAGTTCAAGATCTATATCCAACATCTCTCCAGCCGCTAGCTTTGCAAGCTGAGCACCTAAGTATGGTCCGACTGTCAATCCTGATGAACCAAGACCATTTGCCAAAAACAAATGATCATCATACCCTGGTATTGAGCCTATAATCGGCAGGAAATTAGGCGCTACAGGACGGAAGCCAACACGTGCTCCCATGAACGTTCCATCTTCCAGCCCAGGCGCGACTGCCAACGCTTTAGCAATAATTTCATTAAGCCCTCCTGCCGTTACCCGGCGGTCAAATCCCATATCATCTTCATGTGTAGCCCCGATTACTACCCTGCCTCCCTCAAACCCTAAGATGTACTGATTAATAGGAGGCATTACAACTGGCCACATACTTGTTTCTGTGTTTTCAAGCTGAAGATGGACAATTTGGGCCTTCTGAGGGGCAATCCGAAGAGTGACTCCGAGCGTTTTTAGAAGCTCAGGAGCCCATGCACCCGCCGTGATAATGACGCGGTCAGCCTCGTAGCGTTTATCACCCGCCAGCACTGCCTTTACTTGATTTTGATCATGTTCTAGCTTGGCATCCCCAATGAAAAAGCATGCGCCATGTTTTGTTGCTGCGTTGATTAGTGCCTGACGCAGTGCACGCCCATTAACGCGTGCCGCACCGCTGATATGGACAGACTTGTAATCACTAGATAACTTCGGAAACATTTCCATTGTTTCAAGCTGGGAGAGTTGACGAATCTCGCCAATTTCGGGGGCATCTTCTCTCCTTACTCTTGCTCTTTCTTCCATTTTATTAAGCTTTTCTGTATCTGTATGGAGACTGATTGCCCCTACCTTCTCATAACCAGTTTCTGTTTCCCCATCCTCCTCTAGCTGCTTTATGAGGGAGGCATAGTACTCTGCCCCGTTTTTAGCCAGTGAATACCAGGCTTTGTTCCTGCGCTGGCTAAGCCAGGGACATATAATTCCCGCCGCAGCATCTGTCGCCTGACCCGGCTCCTGGCGATCAATTACTGTTACACTGGCACCCGATTTCGCTAAATGGTATGCAGTGGATGCTCCTAAGATCCCAGCACCTATTATGACAAATCTCTTCATATAAACACCTTTTTCACTTATTTACTTGTGTCCATTCTACAGGAGTTATGGAGAAGACTTCAATGAAGGGTATTTGTTTCTCATCATTATTGTAATTTTTATCATAACCAGGTTTTAATCATTAAAAAAAATTCATACAATTAAACACTTGTCCAAAAGTAAAGGAAGCGATGAAATGCTTATGCAGAATAAAAAGCTCTATGATTTGGCCAATTTTCTATTTCTTTATTTAAATGTTTTTGTGGCATTTGGTGTAATCTATCTCTTTTTAGATATCTTTCAATTAGGTCCTTTACTCGACCCCTTCGCCTTGAAAGAACAGCCAAAACTTCTTGCAGAAAAATTAGGGAATGCCTTTCATTTAAGCGGAACAGCATTGTTTTTCGAAGACACAAGCAAGATCGTACCGCGCGGCTGGTCAAGGGCGGTCGCCAATATCGAACAGGCGGTTGGATTTTTACTGCCCGCCTTTATCATGATAAAGTTCAGTCCAGAAGAAAACGAATATCGTTCAAGGAATAAAACCTCACTGCGAAAGTTAATCTTCAAATCGTTTTTTGTTATTGTAGGAGCCCTTTTCGTATCGATAGCACTTGAATTTTTTCTTATTCCGAACCATATCATTGATGGCGGGATCGTTGGCGTATCCATCATTATGTCCTATTTGACAGGTTTGAAGCTGGAGTTCTATTTACTCCTCCTGAATCTTCCCTTTCTCTACCTGGGCTATAAAAAAATCGGGAAAAGATTCGTTGTGACCACCTTATTGGGAATTACTGTTTTATCACTTGGAACACTCGTCCTTTATAATGTTCCTGTTCCGACAGGAAATCCATATGTAGCTTCCTTATTTGGTGGAATCTGTTTAGGTATCGGTGTTGGAATCGTCATTCGATATGGAGGATCGCTCGACGGAACAGAAATTTTAGGCATATTGCTGAACCGCAGAACTTCTTTTTCTGTCGGCAAGGTCATTATGTTCATCAATATTTTCGTATTTTCGAGTGCCGGGTTTATATTCGGATGGGATAAAGCTTTGCTGTCATTAGCGGCTTATTACATCGCTTCTAATATGATTGATGTTACTTTAGAGGGATTTGGCTGAAGTTATAAACTTTCAGAAAAATTATGGTTAATTCATGATGAATAAGTTCTTGCTCTCCTCGAAAAAATATATAATGAACCCTTGTTTTTACACACCAAGTCAATCAGACATCAGGAAAGAGGAAAAATTTTTTTGAAATTCATCTTATTTTTAGCCGCCCTTGCCATTATTTTTTTGATGGCCTATTTAGCAAGCAATAATAAAAAAGATATCAAAATAAAACCAGTTATCATCATGCTTATTTTGCAGCTTGCCCTTGCCTTCCTGCTGCTTAACACAGAAGCAGGGCTTGTCGTCATCAGAGGAATCTCCAGTTTGTTCGACCGGCTTCTAGCGTATGCTGCGGATGGGATAAACTTCGTCTTTGGCGGGATTGCCAATGAAGGAGCCATGTCCTTTTTCTTAAACGTATTAATGCCAATCGTTTTTATTTCTGTATTAATTGGGATTGCCCAATACATCAAGGTCCTTCCAATCATTATCCGCTATCTTGGCCTCATCTTAAGCAAAGTAAATGGCCTTGGAAAATTAGAGTCTTATAACGCTGTGGCATCAGCAGTTTTCGGGCAGTCCGAGGTATTTATCTCGGTAAAGAAACAGCTTGAACATATACCTGAGCACCGCTTGTACACCTTGTGCACCTCTGCTATGTCGACAGTTTCGGCCTCGATTCTCGGAGCATACATGACAATGATTGACCCCAAATATGTAATCACTGCGCTTGTTTTGAATTTATTTGGGGGATTCATGATTGCGAATATCATCAATCCGTATGAAGTCTCGCCAGAAGAAGATATCATTGAAATTCAAGAAGAGAAACAAACCTTCTTTGAAATGATTGGAGAATATATTTTAGATGGTTTCAAAGTCGCCATTATCGTCGGCGCAATGTTAATCGGTTTTGTCGCTTTAATAAGCATGATTAACCATATCTTCGCTGCCATTTTCGGGATCAGCTTCCAGCTGGCTCTAGGATACGTATTTGCACCACTTGCTTTTATCGTTGGGGTGCCATCAGCAGAAATTGTCGATGCAGGAACCATCATGGCCACAAAATTATTATCAAATGAATTTGTCGCGATGATGGATTTAGCAAAAATCTCTGATTCATTAACAAGCAAAACCGTTGGGATCATTTCCGTCTTCCTCGTCTCCTTTGCAAACTTTTCTTCCATCGGTATCATTACTGGGGCAGTGAAAGGTCTGAACGAAAAGAAAGGCAATCAAGTCGCCAAGTTTGGTCTCAAATTGCTATATGGAGCCACCCTCGTAAGTTTACTGGCAGCAGCTGTAACGGGGGTAATGCTTTAATATAGACTCTTTTCGCCGGCATTGGACACAATTACTGCGAGAACAGCCATCCAATAAGTCCGATACCTCCATTACCGGGGGTATCTTTTTTGTATAAGAAGGAGCCGTATAGATAAAAATACATAAAAATACGCAGAACACTGAGGAGCTTATGATAACTGTTTCTCTATTTATATCGATGGCTTTGATTTTGATTATTTTTTTTGTACTAATAAGCAAAAAGAACAATCCATTAGTATTCATCTTTGTTTTAATGTGTATCGAATACCTCTTTACTAGTTTTATTTCAGTGATCGTAGATAATGAAAACCTTTGGAAAGTATCAAAGGAACCATGGCATTTCCTGATGTTTCGAATTTCCGAGGTAATAATAATCCCCATAATGCTTCTTTTATATCTAGAAATCGATAGAAGACTGTCAACTGCACCAAAAAGACTTTTATTAATATTTGCTGCTACCTTTATTATGGTTGGACTCGAGCACACTCTTCCTATCCTTGATATTATGAAATACGTGAATTGGAAGCTATGGGCTTCATTTTTAACCTGGTTTTTATTTTTAGCAATCACGAGCATGTTGGGAAGAATATTTAGCCGCATCTTACATAAAGAAGGGATTACACAATGAATTTTTTGCCATTACCCAGGGAATTCGACCAGAATGAATGGTATATTATCATTTCCGCTATTCTTTTAGTGCTCCTGCTGTACAAACTGCCTAAACGTTTTCCAGGTTCAGTCACTGTACTGCTTCTTTTATTCACTGTTTCAACAGCAAGAGTAACAGATCACCTGCTGGCAGGCCCTCATAAAGATTTCTACGACATAATGGATACGGGTAAATATGAGCTTTTTGATTTATTCTCTTATATCCCTTATGCACCTTTTGGCTATTTGTTTATCTATTTATATGACAAGTTTCAGCTAAAAGGGCTGCTTCTTGTTCTATATATCATTTTTTGTTCTATCGGAGGTGTCCTTTTTGAAAGGATGGTCTCTACCTCCTATATTGAATTTTTACAGTATAAGAATTGGAGCCCATACTATTCGCTTCCTGTGTATTTAATAGTCCAGCCTTTGACAATCTTGTTTTTCAAGCTGGTGAAATCAATTCATAGAAGATCGCTGCTCGCCTCGAGTTCGTCCCAGTAAAAAAGATGCCAAATGGCATCCATAAATTTTCATTTGATTTTAAGCTTTTTATGATAGGCGATTTCCTGCCCATCCACCGTAAAAATCCCATGGTTATTTGCATTAAGCGTTACTTTTATATGATATGTCCCCGGTTCAAGTTCACCTAAGTTATAGTAGTTTCCGTACAGCCTGTTTAATTTTTCCCCATTCACATACAAGTGTGCGTGCCCCTCGCTATAGTTGACTTCATTAAGACCAGCTTTTTCTGGAGTAAACGTAAAATTATCTGTCATGATATGAAGCAGCCAAGACCCTGAAGGATCTTTTTTTACAGATCCTTCAATTGAAGGAATTTCCTCGCCTGAAGGAATGGACACTTCTTTATGCCTGTGTGCCTCACCATGGTTCGAAGCCTGATAGTGCCCATTTTGATTATGGAAATATATCATGACTGACACAAATGAAAATATGACAATAAAACTAACCAATTTGTACATTGAATCCGTCTCCACCTTGCCTATTATTGGTCTATCGTGTGGCCAGATTGTTGTCCCTTTTTCCTGACTAGCTCCCCGATGATTACCAGCAATAAGCCAAGTGTAAGGAATGCAAGGTCATACATTAATGCATTAGGGTCCCCTGGCTTTACACGGTGGATTTTCAAAAGATGATGGTTCACTACACCTTCTACCAAGTTAAAAATACCAGCCCCTGTTAAAAAGCTGCCTACAAGTAGCCTTACCCCTCTAGTAATATCTGACGGTCTCCCGGCCAACCATAATAGAATTCCACCGATTACTAATGCAATCGTTACGCCAAAGTGGAATATTCCATCACTTACAATCTGTCCTGGACGATCTGTCTGCATGATCACACTATGCCATTGCAATAACTGGTGAAAGATGATGCCATCCATCGCTCCCATAAAACCTAAACCCAGGACGAAACTGCCTATGTGCAGGAAGTTTCTTTTCGTTTTCTGACTCACAGTAAATACCCCCCTGTATATTCAAAACTTTTGAATATTATTTCCAAATTTATCGAAAACTAAACTTTTAGGTACTGGAGGATTTGTTGTTCATTTCCCTTCTGAGGAAACATTTCCATGCGTTTTTAGATTCTCTTTTAGGTACCCTTACATGCTTTCTGCTATAATTTACATTATTGTTGTTTTTAGCTTTTCCATTTAAATAATCAAGGCTTTTGTCATCTGAGGAGGAGCCCGTTGCATTACAATGAATACCGTATAGGGATTAACTTGTCCAGTTTATGAGTTAATCGACGAAGGTGCCTATTTAGAGATAACAATACACACTCATCAACTTGGGGTAGAAAAGTGTTCCACAAACGCCTTGAAGCCCTTTTTCCATAGTCTTTTATAAACCAACTATATAGCTGAAAAACTGGAGTGAATCTGTTAATGAATACAAAAAAGGCTCTGCCTATTTTATTTTTAGTCATGTTCCTTGTAATGGTCGGATTTGGGATCATTATTCCGGTCATGCCTTTTTATGCGGAGGAAATTGGAGCTAGCCCCACTCAGCTGGGATTGTTGATGGCTGTCTATTCCTTGATGCAGCTTCTGTTTGCGCCAATGTGGGGACGCGTTTCTGACCGGATTGGCAGGAAGCCTGTCATCATGATTGGCATTATTGGACTGTCAATCTCCTTTTTCCTGATGGCCATTTCTTCAGAGCTATGGATGCTTTTTGCAGCGCGGATCATTGGCGGGCTATTGTCTTCTGCAAATATGCCGACTGTCATGGCCTATGTGGCTGACATCACCTCAGAGGAAGATCGCGGTAAAGGAATGGGAATCATTGGAGCTTCTGTAGGGCTTGGCTTTATATTCGGGCCTGCGATTGGCGGCATTTTCTCGCAATCCAGCCTGAACATGCCCTTCTATCTTGCAGGGGCTACCTCCCTGATCACATTCCTGCTCGTCACCTTCGTCCTGAAAGAATCACTTTCCGTTGAGGAGCGCAACAGCCAGTCAAAGGAAAGGACATCTTTATTGAAGGCCTTCAACGGCCCTGTTTCTGTTTTGTTCGTGCTGCAATTATTCGTATCGCTGAGCTTATCAGGACTTGAAGCAACATTCGCTTATTTCGCTGCTGAAAAAGCTGGGCTTGGCTCAGTGCAGCTAGGCTATATTTTCATGATCATGGGACTTGCAGGAGCCATTGTCCAAGGTGGTTTAGTAGGAAGGATGACAAAAAAGCTGGGAGAAGGTACGGTTATCCAGCTGGGAATCCTCATCTCAGCGGTAGGCTTTGCCTTAATCCTGCTGATTGAAGGGTTTGGAACTGCTGCTCTCTTCTTAACGATATTTGGCGTTGGCAACGGACTAATTCGCCCAAGCGTATCTTCTTTGCTGACAAAGAAATCTACCGCTGGGCACGGGAGCACAACTGGCCTTTTATCGTCCTTCGATTCACTTGGCAGGATCATTGGTCCGCCATTAGGCGGATGGCTGTTCTCGATCGCCATCGGCATGCCTTATATTTCAGGGATTATATTATCAGGTATCGCCTTGGTGCTTTACCAAATCTATCATTCGCGCATGAAAAACTCCCATTCATTGAACGTGTAAAATCAGAAAGGAGGGTGGCATCGATTGCCACCCTCCTTCTCTATAGCTCGACCTTTTTATTACCTCAATCAATGATTTTGCTCGCTAAAGGCAAGTGAATCTCAATCAAGGTGCCCTCATTTAGCGTGCTTTGATAAGAAATGCTCCCCTGGTGCTGTTTTATAATTTTGTGGCAAATCATCAGTCCCAGCCCGGTTCCCTTTTCCTTCAATGTGTAAAAAGGCTCACCTAAACGCGGCAGCAATTCTTCTGGGATTCCGCATCCTTGGTCTTTTACGGAAATAACACAGTTCTCATCCTTGCTTTTCTTCAGGCTTATTTCGATGTCTCCACCCTTTGGCATTGCCTCCATCGCATTTTTGAAAATGTTCAGGAACACCTGCTTGATTTGATTCTTCTCACAAATAATGACAAAGTCTGTGTCTTCGTACTTCTGGATGAATTGGATATCTTTCATATGTGCCTGTGGAGATAACAATTCAACCGTGTTTTCAATCACATCCCGCAAATTTGCCCTATTAAGCTGAATGGCCTGGGGTTTACCAAGTGTCAGCATTTCACTTGTAATCGTTTCGATCCGTTCCAGCTCGCTGAGAAGCAAGTCATTAAATTCAATTGAACTATTTTCTTTTTTATAAAGCTGGACAAACCCTTTAATCGTTGTAAGCGGATTGCGGATTTCATGGGCAACACCTGCTGCCAGCTCCCCGACAATCGACAGCTTCTCCGATTGCAAAAGAATCTCTTCCGCTTTTTTCCGTTCTGAAATATCCCTGCTGATCATGACAATGTGCTCGATCGCCCCTTCTTCTCCAATCACAGGCATACAGCGGGATTCAAAATCAATCCAATGGCCTTCATGGTGCAGAAATCGAAATTCGACAGATAGAGATTCATTATTTTCAAATATAGTTTCGATTGTTTTATCAAAAGGATGAACATCATCAGGATGAATCAACTTACAAAGCTCCCCGCTTTGAAGTTCAGAAACCTTGTACCCTAAAACGATTTCATGGGAGGGAGAAAAATAGCTTATTCCGTTTTCTTTATCCATCACCATGATAAGATCCGATGTATTTTCAGCGATAAGGCGGTATTTAGCCTCGCTTTCTTCAAGTGTTTTCTCCATATTCTTCTTTTCTGTAATGATTCTATATAAGTTTTCATATGACTCTATTAGCAAACCGCCAATCATCACTCCTAGCATAATAAACAGCAAGTACTGAAAGTGAAAGACGAGATTATCTCTAAATACGTTAAATAGCAATGGCACCGTCAAAACATAAATAACAATATAGGAGCCAGCCAGGATTCCAGTTCTTTTAGCTGGTTTAAGATGATAATATCGCTTATTTATGAGAGTGAAAAAAAACATGATGATCAGCCAGCCAACAATGGCAGGAAGCCAATTGTCGCTTGCCATTAATCTGCTGATTATCGTAAAACTACCCGTTATAAGTCCTGCTGAAGGTCCCAAATAAGCAAATACTAAAATAAGAATTGCATAGCGGATATCATACGAATAACCTTGTTCCTCGAAGGAAAGCCCAACGAGGATTGAGGAAACTATTCCCGCATATAACGCGGCCCAAAGACGAAGCTGCTTAAGCGGTTTATGGTTGATGAAAGAACGAATGATTAAGGGTGTGCTGACCATAAGCGAAAAAATGGAGAGATTTATAATATAGTCTAGTAAAATCAATTTACTCCCACCTGTATATATTCATTTTCGTAATATTCAAACCAATAATAAACCAGTCTTTCCATCTTTTCTATACATTTCTTTAAGAATTAAATTATAAAGTTTATAATATTTTAATTATTCAATATAATCATCTAACATTATTTCGAATTCCGTAGTATTATTAGGTTACAAAAGGAGGAGATTATATTGAATAAAACAGTTGAAAAACGTCTTGTCCGTTCAGAGGTACCCGTTGAGTCGATATGGAATCTTGATGATTTATTCGTCTCTGACAAGGCTTGGGAAGCCGCACTGGATGATATTCAAGCAGATATAACTAAATTTGCAGGATTTAAGGGCACTTTACATACAGGATCAAAGGCATTATTAGAATGCCTCATCGCCCAGGAAGAGCTTTCTATGAAGCTCACTAAAGCCCGTACATATGCCAGCTTGAAACAATCAGCAGACGGAACGGATCCTGTTAATCAGTCCAATTCAGCGAAGATTGCTGCTATTAGCACGAACGCAATGGCTTCCTTGTCATTTATTTCTTCTGAAATTCTTGCGTTTGAGGATGGCTCCATAGAAAAGTTCCTGCAAGAGGAGCCTGAACTTGAGCCATTCCGGAAAAATCTCTTAGAGCTTCTTGAAACAAAAAAACATAAGCTATCACCGGAAACCGAAGAGGTGCTCGCCGCACTAGGCGAAGTTCATGCTTCTCCATATAAAATCTATGAAATGGCTAAGCTGGCCGACATGGAGTTTGCCTCAATCGAGGATGAGGCAGGGAATGAATTGCCTAATTCGTTTGCGCTGTTCGAAAGCCGATATGAATTTTCCCCGGATACAGATGTCAGAAGAAAAGCATACGATTCCTTTGTTTCAACTCTCAAACAGTATAAAAATACGATTGCTGCAGCGTATTCTACTGAAGTAAAAAAGCAGGTTACTCTTGCCCGTCTTCGGAACTATGAATCCGTCACGCATATGCTGCTTGAGCCTCAGCAGGTAACTTTAGAAATGTACAATAACCAAATCGACATCATTTATAAAGAGCTGGCACCGCACATGCGCCGCTTTGCCCAGTTGAAGAAGAAGGTCTTGGGGCTGGACAAGATGATGTTCTGTGACTTAAAAGCTCCTTTTGATCCAGACTTTGACCCTGAAATCACCTTTGAAGAGGCTAGCAAGGTCATTACTGAATCTTTAAAGGTAATGGGAACAGACTATACGGATATGATTGAAAAAGGCTTTAAGGAAAGATGGGTCGATCTTGCTGATAACGTAGGGAAATCAACAGGTGCCTTCTGCTCAAGCCCATATGGTTCGCATCCATATATCCTGATTACCTGGGCGGACAATATGCGCGGCTGCTTTACATTGGCACATGAATTCGGCCATGCAGGACATTTTTATTTAGCAAACAAAAATCAGCGGATCATGAATGTTCGTCCATCCATGTACTTCATTGAGGCACCTTCCACAATGAACGAAATGCTGTTAGCACAGCACCTGCTTAAGGAAAATAAAGACGATCAGCAGATGCGCCGCTGGGTTGTCCTGCAGCTGCTCGGCACGTATTACCATAACTTTGTCACGCATTTACTTGAAGCTGAGTATCAGCGCAGGGTTTATGCTCATGCTGAAGCAGGCAAAGCTCTTACCGCAAAGACTTTGACTGAAATTAAAGCGGATGTCCTTACAGGCTTCTGGGGTGACACTGTTGAAATCGATGAAGGCGCGAGCCTGACCTGGATGCGCCAGCCTCACTACTATATGGGCTTGTATCCGTATACTTACTCTGCTGGTCTGACTGCATCTACTGCCGTCGCCCAATTGATTCAGGAAGAAGGCCAGCCTGCCGTTGACCGCTGGCTCGAGGTGCTCCGCGCAGGCGGCACCATGAAGCCTCTTGAGTTATTGAAGCACGCTGGTCTTGATATGTCGACGCCAGAACCAGTCCGCAAAGCGGTCGCTTATGTCGGTTCCCTGATTGACGAATTAGAACGCTCGTATGAGTAATAACGATAAGACCCCTGGGAATATTGATCCCAGGGGTCTTCTTTTGTCATTTTTACTTATTCATTTTAGCCAGAAAATCTCCAAGAAGATCATCTAATTCGTCTTCCTGTTCTTCCGGTTCTTCTTCCGAAACTTGGTCATCATTTTGTTTCATAGATTCCCAGTCAAAAGAATCTAAGTCATCATCAAATGAATCTGCTTCAGCAGCTGATGCCGCCTCTTCTGTTGCCAGTATACCGCTGTTGTCCTGTTCCGCCTCTGCACCCGCGTAAACAATCTCTTCCTGCAAATACAGCGCCTCGTCTATTTCAGTCGACTTGCTATTCAATGAAGCAAGCAGCGAGGTAGCGCGAACCGGATCGCTTAACAGGTGATAAACGATGTTACCAAGCAAGGCTTCAGAATGCTCATGCTTTACCCAATCCCGTTGTGATTTACTTAAATTACGAGGAAGAGGAATTGTTAGGGTTTCCCGTTCCTTGGAATGAGAGCTGCCAACCCCCTGCATCACAAATTCAGCAATTTTACTGGAGAAATTTCTTCTCTCTGTTTCTTTCAATTTTTGCATATGCCTTAAAATGTGGTCGGGAGTGTCAGAAGGAACACGAAATGATATTGCTTGTCCTCTCTTAATCTCGTTTGGGTTGGTTTTTTTCATAGGATCACCTTATTTTAGCTTTTTACAGGCTCAGTAGCAGGTTTACTCTTTTCTGTCTTTTTCACATAATCCATGATCAGCTTGTAATAGGCATTCGCCATCATCCAGATGCTTTCTTTTTCATCTTCAAAAAACTCAATGTTATAGCCATCAAGGTTATTGTTTAATGTTTTGATATATTCCTTCAAGACAGTTGCCCCGCCGCCAACGAAATAGCAAATTTCTGTTTGTGAGTTCTTTGCCCATACGTTGCGAAGCAGGCGATATTGCTTTTTCGCTAATTCAAGAAGGATGCGGTCAGTAATGTCATGTACACTTGTACGGCTTCCTTTGACCATGATATGGTTACGATCGTTTTTGCGAGTGATAATTTCAACAACATCTCTGCGGCTGTCTAATTCCACGCCATGTTTGCTGCGGATTTCCTCTCTGATTTGTTCTAACGCCTCAGATACACCCAAGTTGAAGCCCTGTGCTTTATCATCATCAACATTACGGTTTTTGATGACAGCGATATCTGTTGATAAGCCGCCAATATCCTGGATTAAAATTCTTCTATCAATTAAATCTTTGTTAATGATTTTGAGGCTATTATCCATTACTAGATTAATGTAAGCCGCAAAGCCTTCAGGATAAACCTTCACTTCATCAAATTTAATATTCACTTTAATGCCCTGGTACTTTGGAGTTACAAGGAATTCTACCTGATGGACAGACCCAACTAATTTAGAGCGGTATCCAGCATCTTTTCCTTCTTTTACTTCACGAAGCGGAAGACCAGTTCCAAGTGTATAGTTTGCATCGATCACATTCTTGGACCTTGGAAAAAGCTTTCCATTTTCTTCTTGAACGGCATCTAATGCCAGGGTAGCGAACAGCATCACCAATGTCTGATCTTCTTCTGACTTGCTGCTTCCTGGATCTAATTCAGTAGCGTTGTCGCTTTTTGTCGCTAAGCTGCCCACACGATAAATCGCATTATTTTCTTTCAGGGCAGGGGAGTGGACTCTAATATGAATTCCATCAATAGGATCTTTTGTATCTAACTCTTCAATACCGATGACAGGACGGTCCTCTGTATCCCTTGCTACAATATTAGGGATATTTAATTCATTATCAAATTCTCCGAAAATAGCTTTAATAGAATCATTACCTACATCAACAGCTGCAATTCTGGATTTTGTCATTCATATCATTCCTTTTCTGTTTTCTAAGTACTTATGTATATACTCTTACTATTTTAAAGGTAAAGCCAAATAATAGATACTGCAATAAAAACGGGCGAAAAGAAATATATTTGTAAACATGTAAACAAGTTGTAAACCTTTAAAGAGTTTTGTATACATAATTGTACACAATGATGACATTCACGTATACACGTTGATATACCCGAATGTACACGCATTTGTAAACATGTAAACCTTTTTGTATACACGATGTTTACAAAATGTATACAGGTAAACGAATTTGTAAACAAAACTTTTAAAGTGATTATTTTCCTCTATTTTCCATCTATTCGCCTCCCCTCCCCTGTCCGGAAGATGTGTTTATTTTTGAATTACCTATGGTTCTGTTTTTACATTTCGAAAAATAAAATAATCATAGTGGATAAGACATTGGGTTTAGGGGGGAAAAAACATGAAAATAATGCGATTGGGTCATGCGATGTACATATTAAAAAGCAAGGATGAGAAAAATTATTTAATTGATCCGTTCTTTGATATGAATCCAGGTTTTCCAAAACACTTAAATTCAGCTGATTTTTATAAGTCGATTGATTGTGTATTACTGACACACGGTCATTTTGACCATACGAGCGGACTGTCAAAATTAGTGGAACATAAACCAGAAATTTTGATTATTGCTCAATATGAACTGGCGATGATCCTTCTCCAGCAAGGCATCAAAAATGTCCTGCCAATCAATATTGGTGGTTCAGCTGCATTTGAGGACGTAAGGATTACAATGGTTCAGGCAAATCACACATCCTCCTATGGTGAGACGGAAGGAACCCCTGTCTATGCTGGGGAGGCGGCTGGTTATATATTTGAATTTAAAGATGATTACACGTTATACCATTCCGGAGATACCGGTTTAATGATGGATATGAAGTTGATCCAAGAGGTGTATGAACCTGAAATCGCGATACTTTCTTCTTCTGGACATTTTACAATGGGACCGAAGGAAGCTGCCTACGCTGTAAAAAAATTATTAAACGTTAAATATGTTATTCCTAGCCACTCCTTCCCTACTAAAGAAACTGCTGCCTCCCCAGAAACCTTAAATCAATTATTGCATGCCTTCCCGGTCGTAGAATTTATGATTGATAAAGACAAAGATTTAGCGGAAATGTTAAAGGATGATAAAAAGACAGAAGTCATTACTTTAGCATACGGAGAAGAAAAAGAATTCAACAGAAACTAATATATCGAGGTCCCAACTTGTTGGGGTCCTCTTTTATTTGAAAGCAGGAAATCTCTATTATTAATTGAATTTATTTATGTAAATACAATTTTCAAGGAGTCTCGCTTAATGACAATAAAATTGGAAAATCTCCATCAAATTATTGATGCTTCAATGAAAAGAAATAATATCCCAGGTGCTGCAGTAGCCGTCATAATGGACCATGAAATTATTTTATCCAAAGGATACGGAAGGACGACGGCTGAGGACTGGGGAGTACCAATTCGTCCAGACACTTTGTTTCGAATTGCATCTGTAAGTAAGCTTTTCACTGGTACCGTTATCATGATGCTTGTTGAAAAAGGTTTGATAGATTTGGATGAAACGGTACAGTATTATGTACCCTGGTTTACTGCTGCAGATCCTGAATTATCTAAGCTAATAACGATTCGGATGCTATTGTCTCACTCATCTGGCCTTCCTACCGGTGACGATACACGCTCTCAATATGATGAAGCGGGCTTGTTGCTTTACATGAAGGAAGTCGTACCAACGCTTCCAATCCTCTTTCACCCAGGCACAGCCTATTCATATGGAAACCATGCCTTGAATATCGCCGGATTTATTGCAGAACAGGTAACAGGCAAGTCCTTTGCAGCAATTATGCAGAAAATGCTATTTGCACCACTGGAAATGACTCAAACAACCTATGATCCGTTGAAGGCAATGACCTATCCTTTAGCGCTTCCTCATGAGAAGAATACCAATGAAAACCTGGCAATTTCTCATCAGTTTTACGATGCCGTGGCCAGCTATCCATCTTACTATGCATTCTCCTCAATTAATGAGCTAAGTAAATTCGCCATGATGCATCTTGAAAACGGAGTTTATAACAATAAACAGCTGCTTACTGCCGCTTCGGTAAAAGAAATGAGAACCGAGCAAAGCAAATGGTATAACTTAACCGATGGCGGTTGCGGCATCACTTTTTTCAAGGAAACAAAGGATGGCGTTGACCGGTACTGGCATTATGGGCAGTATAGCTACCAATACTCCAGCCAATTCATCCTTGTTCCTGACAAGGGGCTAGCCGTGATTGCTCTGGCAAATGGAGAGAATATTTTCCAGGCTGGATATGAAATTGTGGACGAGCTGCTGAAAGGGGCAGACAATGAAACAGTCGATACAATTGAAGAATTTCAGGGTGAAGAGCCAGATTGGGCTTACTTTGAAGATACCTATTTACACAGCTATTATGGTTTAATCGAGATCGGTTCTGATTCAGCAAAAAAATTCCTGGTCCATAACGACCAGAAATTTGAGTTGAAACAAGTAAACACTGATACTTTTATAGCAATAGATGATAAGAGAAAAACAGTATTTACAATAGGCTTTCCTGCCCCCACATCAGGTCAGACGATCAAATGCATTGTTGTAGACAGCAAGGCATGCCCGGAGTTTACACGAGTTTATACTCCAGATCCAAATGACTGGAATAACTGGGAAGGAATATACAGCAATGGTCAAGAGAGCTACGAGGTATCCATTCAAGAAGATTTCCTGATCATAAAAGACCTTCAAACAAACATGGATTTAATCGGGAGGGCTATTGATAAAAATCAATTTTTAACTAAGGAGTACGGCTTGGTAAGCTTTATAGACATTGATGGCAACATCAATTTAGAATTCGACTTTGCCTGGCGCTACCCACAGCAAAGCTCCCATGCACTATCTTTATAACCTCGGAAAATCAAGTTTGTCTACAGCTTTTTTTTTAGTTGATTTAAAGAACTAGTCTGTTGATTCCCGTTCCAGGCCGCTTCGCTTTCCGCGAGGCGTCAGGAGCCCGCAGGACACTGAATAGCTTTCTTGAATCTGCCCACGCACGATGGAANNCTTCGCGCCTTCCACTCCATCAACAGGGTTTCAATAATTGATCGGTAACCTGTATCCTTGTCGACAAACTGGAATGAGCCAGGTTACAAGCCTGGCTCATTTTTATATCTTTTTAACAAACTCAGATTTCAGCTTCATTGCACCAAAACCGTCAATTTTGCAGTCAATATCGTGGTCACCATCAACCAATCGGATACCCTTTACTTTAGTACCGATCTTAATGACAGATGAAGTTCCCTTCACTTTAAGATCCTTGATAACGCTCACTGTATCTCCGTCATTCAGGACATTTCCGTTGGAATCTTTCACAATCTTTTCGTCTGTGTTATTCCCTGTTTCTACTTCTAAAGACCATTCATAGGCGCATTCTGGACAAACTAAAAGGCTGCCGTCCTCATATGTAAATTCTGAATTGCATTTTGGGCAATTTGGCAAGTTTGACAAGTAATTTTCCTCCCTCATTTTGTAATCCTAATTATAACTTAATACAAATGCTTGCTGGATAAATAAAACGGAAAATCTCATGACAAAATCAAAAAACCCCGCAGGATGACTAGTCATCCTGCAGGGCAAAGGAATTAGTTTTCTTCAATTTCTCTACGGTTCTTTTTAAATACCTTCGATAGTACTTCATATACGATTGGTACGACAATCAATGTTAGTAATGTCGAACTTATCAATCCGCCGATTACGGTCATGCCAAGACCTTTCGAAATCAGGCCACCACCGCCTGAGCCAAATGCCAATGGCATCAGTGCACCTACTGTAGCGATGGCTGTCATCAGGATTGGCCGTAGACGGGTTGCGCCAGCCTCGAGGACTGCTTCACGTATTGTCATACCTTCACGCTCCATATGGATGATGCGATCCACAAGTACAATGGCATTCGTCACTACGATACCAATGAGCATCAATAGACCCATCATAACCGAAACAGAAATGGTTTCATCTGCGATCAGTAATCCGACGAATGAACCTATGACTGCGAATGGCAGCGAGAATAGGATTGCAAATGGTGCAACCCCTTCACGGAAGGTTACCACTAAGATGAAGTACACGATGGCGATCGCAGCAAGCATAGCTGCACCAAGCTGAGTGAACGTTTCCGTCATATCTGCCTGTACACCAGCAACGCCGACTTCAACACCTTTAGGTAAATCCAGCTTATCAATCGCTTTATCTACTTCAGATGTTGTTTTTGAGATATCATCATCGATGGCTGTTCCTGAAACCGATGCATAGTATTCGCCTTTGCTTCGAGCAAGGGTGTTCATTGTCGTACCTTTTTCGACTGTTACAAGCTCGGAAAGAGGCATAGTTTTACCAAGAGTTGTAGGTACTGGTGTTGCAAGGATATCATCGATTGATTCAGGTGCCTTAGTTTGTTCCTGCTGGACGATGACATCTAGGGTTTCGCCATCTTTTTCGACTGTCGTTAACACATCTTTTGCTTTAGCCGGGTTAAGCATCATGACGATTTGGCCTGCAGTTAAACCATATTGCAGAAGTTCATCCTGTTCGACTTTAAAGGTGTACTCAACATAGGCATCCTCTGCACTAGAGGATACGTCCTTTAAGCCGTCATTTTCTTTCATTTCTTCTTCTACCATTTTCACAGCTTTATTAAGTTTTGTTAAATCTTCACTGTAGAATGTGTAGCTGATTTCATTTTCAGGCATCGACATTCCGCCGAAATTCTGGCTCTTCCATTCACCGCTTTGTCCAAGGTTGAACACGTATTCTTCAATTTCATCACGGACTTCAGGGAAGTTTTCTATTTCTGGGTCAAAGATCAGGTACATTAACGCACCGCCTGAGCCTAGGCCCATCATTGCTGACATCTGGTCTGCCTCTTCCGTAACAGAAATTTGAACGATGTCTATATCATCTCGTTTAAGCATTTTTTCTTCCACTTTTTCTACATTCGCTAAGGTTTCATCCTTAAGCTCACCTGCTCCAGGCGTATACGTTAAATACATAACCTTATCTTCTTCACTGCCCATGAAACTGAAGCCGATGATTGGTGTCAGTGCAAGGCTGCCAGCGAGTAAAACGACAGCAATGAGTGAAGTACTGATTTTATGATTAAGCGATTTATTCAGTACGCTTTTATACCAGTTAGCTAATTTGCCAATTTCCTTATGGCTGCTTTCCGTCTTTTCACCATATAGCTTCTTCTTGAATAAGAAATGGGACAAAGCCGGCACAATCGTGATTGCGACGATCAGAGATGCACCAAGTGCAAAGGTCATCGTCAATGCGAATGGAGCAAATAGCTCACCAACCATTCCTCCAACAAAAATAAGCGGTGCGAATACAGCCACTGTTACTAATGTAGAAGATAGAATCGGCTTGAACATTTCAATTGTCGCTTCACGTACAAGGGCACGGCCTGTTAACTTCTCTTCTCTTAAGTGCAGGCGGCGATAAATATTTTCGACTACGACAATGGAGTCGTCAATGACGCGGCCAATCGCGACCGTAATCGCACCAAGCGTCATGATATTAAGCGTTATCTCCATCCAGTTCAATAGCAGCAAGGCCATGAAAATTGAAACTGGGATAGAAACGATAGAGATAATCGTAGATTTGAAATCTCTTAGGAATAGAAGAATAATCAAAACAGCGATCAATCCACCAAATACCGCTTTTTCAATCATCGTTGAAACGGATTCTTCAATTGGTTTCCCCTGGTCAAGAGACACATCGATGACCAGACCGTCAATCTTTGCTTTTTCTTCTTTTATCAAATCTTTCACTTCATCCACAACATCAACGGTATTGGCCTGCTGCTCTTTAACGATTTGAATTGCAATGGCATCGTCGCCGTTCGTCCGGGATACAGACTGAACCTTACCAACCAATTCAATCTCAGCAATATCGCTCAGCTTCACGAATGGTGAAGGATTACTTGCCGAAGGTGTAACCGGGATCAGCATGTTCTTCAGCTCATTTTCTGTCATGAACTTGCCGTCCACAGCAACAGCCTGCTCCCCTTCCTTAAACTCATAGAGTCCGAGGGAAACTGCTAGGTTGCTTGCCTGAATCATCTCTTTTACTTTATCCTCGGTCAGGCCGAATTCAGCCATTTTCGCTTCATTATACGTAAGGTCGACTTCTTCGATATGTTGTCCTGTAATTGTTGCAGATGCAACACCATCAATTTTTTCAATCTTTGGGAGGATGATATCCTCAACTGTTGACGTTAACTCAACAATATCCTCCTTGGTACTGCTGACACTAAGCGCTGCAACAGGCATCATATTCATGCTGATTGCTGTAATGGTTGGCTCCTGTGCGCCCTCTGGCAGCTCTACAGCATCTAAAGCTGATTGCAGGGCACGCTTTGCCTCATCCATATCAATGCCATATTCATATTCCACTTGAATGCTAGACATATTGGAATATGAATTGGAAAAAACGTATTTTACATCCTCAAGTCCTTCCACCGCTTTCTCGATTGGAATGGACACATCCTCCATTACTTTTTCAGGAGTCGCACCTGGATAGACATCCATTACCATTAAGTAAGGAATCGATATATTCGGGATTGTCTCCATGTTCATTCTTGTCCCTGAATAAATTCCAGATACAGTAATGATAATTGTAAGCAGCCAGACTGCAAGCTTATTTCCTAGAACAAAATTAACTAAACCTTTCACTTGTACACCTACCCCTGAATGACTTATTTAGCACATAATAATCTTAATGACTGACCGGTCAGATGTCAATAATTTCACAAAAGATTTACACATTATTTTAGATGCATACAAGCAAAAAAAATAAGCCAACGGCGCATGTCCGTGGACTTATTTTGAAGATTGAAGTGTCAGAATTTAAAATTTTGTGAGCTTTATCGTAAAAAGAATTAAACAACGCTACTCATCATCTACTTCGCCGTCACCAATTTCATCCTCTTCCTCTACATCTTCCACATCTTCTCCAACTTCAGGTTTTTCATCATTCCCACAGCCAGTGATGGAGAACATGGAGAAGGCTAGCAAAAACATTAATAAGAACTTTTTCAATTTGAAAACCTCCTTTTAATAAGTTTTTCAATCCTTCTTTTTTCTATGTACCGACTGGCGATAGAGCCCCCACATACTAAATCTTCCTTGCAGTAATAATTTCTTAATTAAAAGTAACAATAATAGGAAAGGAGTGTATGGAATGTCTGAGACAACAAACAAAACCCAGGTGGAGTTGACAGCGACCGAAGTATCCAACTTATGGGCAGGTTATATGAAAATCACTATGGAACTGCGGTTTTATGAATATTTCATAGCAACATCAAAAGATCCTGAAGTTAAAAATATAGTGGAAAAGCTATTGAATTTTGCCCAAAAAAACGTTCAGGATCTCAAGGCGATTTTTACAAAAGAGAAGCTTACGATCCCTTTAGGCTTTACTGCCGAGGACGTAAGGGCTGATGCTGGCAAAGTATTTTCCGATACGTTTATTTTATATATTTGCCATGATATAACGATGCTCTCCATGATTACATACCCGAGCGCATTTTCTGATTCTACCAGAAAGGATATCAGGTCTCTTTTTCAAGAGGCTATTGAGTCCGTCCTGCAAATTCAAAATGAGATGACAGAACTGATGCTGTCTAAAGGCGTTTACTTGAAGCCGCCTCAGGTTGCAATGGATCATTCAATTGATATGGTTGGTCATATGAACTATCTGAATGGACTATTTGGGGGGTCAAGGCCTGTTAATGCCGCCGAAATCGCCAATCTTACACGCATTATCCATAGAGCGCAATTTTCGAAAATGATCCTCGTAACCTTTGGAAAACTAGCTAAAACGAAGGATCTTAAACAACATTTTAGCAAAGGGAACCAGGCACTTGAAAAAGTAACAAGTACCCTTCAAGAAGTTTTTGATAAGGAAAATATTCCGATTTCAGCATCTGGGGATTTTAACATATACGATGTAAAGGATTCTCCATTCTCAGACAAGCTGATGATGTTCTTTGTGAATACATGCCTGGGAATGTTCTGCTTCATCATGATCAATCAGGCTCTGACTTCAAGCTTACGATCTGATATCGTCACGAAATTCACCAATATCTCAGATGAAATGAAGAAGTTTTACGGCAAAGGATTGATTTTGACGATCACAGAAAAATGGCTGGAACAGCCACCGCAGACGATTGATCGCAAAATATAAACGGAAGGAAAAAAAGATATAAATAGTTAATATGCAGGTGCATTTACCTGCATATTTTCATTACTTGCTAAATGGCAAAAGGCGATCAGTGATGTTATAGTAAAACTTCCTTTAATAAGAAAAATGAAATAGAATAGAGGATTAATATGAAAGCACTCGTTTTTGAACAATTTGGCGGCCCGGAAGTATTACTTTATAAAGAAATCAATGATCCTACTATCGGACCCGATGAGGTAATTGTGAGGACAAAAGCAATTGGATTAAATTTCGCGGATATTTACCGGAGAAGAGGAAACTATCACCTTGCTGGTCAGCCACCTTACATTTTAGGGTATGAAGGAGCGGGAATTGTTGAAGAGATTGGGAGCAATGTAACTGAAATAAAACAAGGTGACCGGATTGCGTTTGCCGATGTCCCTTATGCAAATGCAGAATTTGTTGCTGTTCCTTTTGAAAAAGCAATCCCACTTCCGGATACGATTTCCTTCGAGACGGCTGCCTCCATCCTGCTTCAGGGACTGACGGCACATTATCTCGTTTATGATAGTTATCAAATTAAAGCTGGAGATACTGCACTCGTCCACGCAGCTGCAGGCGGGGTTGGACAATTATTGATTCAAATGGTCGGGCTGCTCGGAGGCAAGGCGATTGGACTAACATCTTCTTCTTCGAAAGCAGATATAGCCCAAAAAGTCGGTGCTAAAAAGGTTTTTTTATACACTGAGAATTGGGTTGATAAAATAATGCAAGAAACAAATGGGACTGGCGCAGATGTAGTGTTTGACTCTGTCGGTTCCACCTTATCAGAAAGTTTTGCTGCAACCAGAGTTGGTGGCACTGTCGTATTTTATGGAATGGCAGGAGGCGATCCAAAGCCTGTAGACCCTCGGATGCTGATGGATACATCGAAAACGATTACTGGCGGGGATCTATGGAATGTCTTAACCTCAAGAGCAGAAAGGATTAATCGGTCAAACCAGCTATTTAACTGGATCGCAAATGGCGATTTAGCTGTGTCGAATCCGATGACATTTGCTCTAAGGGATGGCAAAGAAGCGCATAAGTTGCTAGAGAGCCGAAAGAGCACAGGTAAAATATTATTAATTCCTTGATCGGAGCATTCTTAAGCCATCCGTCTTGAATAAGTTTACCATCTCCAAGTAAAAGAGAATCTTCACTTCAACGGCCAAATCCTGCAGATTTGGCCTTTTTTCTGTTTAATTGTACAGAAACATAAAACTTAAGAAGGCGATGATCCAAATCATCGGAATCAAATTCATCATAATGGCAAGCCCTTTCTTCTTCACCCTGAAAATCCACGCCGTTATCGAACCAGTAACCACAGCAACAGGATATAAAGTGATGACCAGAACAAAAGATACATTATAGAAGTTGACACCACTGTCGAAGCTCATAAACGACAATCCCCAGATGACAAACCAGGGAACGAATGAAAATATATATAATACTTGGCTAACGATTAGATACGATTTCATAAAATCCTCCCCCATATTAGAGCGGAATTTAATGCTTTTATATATATATGCTTTTGATTTTATTAATGCGGCTATTTCAATAATTTGCAGACTCTTTCCCCAAAGGGTTCCCCCAATCAAAAATTCCGCGATTTTATTGATATTTATTTCCTTTTTGTCCAAGTTCTTTTATTCCCCTTTCATAAGCTATATACGGATAGCTGCTTTAATATGAAAGGAGAGGTTTTATTTGCAATCTGTTATTCATTTAAACTTAAGAGTCGATCCCACTCAATATATTCCCCAGATACGCGAAGTCCCTGGTTACGATTATATTCATTTGGTACGTCAGCCAAAGTACATGACTGACCTATCCCTGCTGAATGCAAAAGTTCATTATCTTAATGAAATATATTCCCCAAAGGACTTCGTTAAGAAAAATAAGGTATCTCTATTACATGCCCACCACGGCCAATTAGGCATACTGCTGCTCCCTTTTAAGGAAAAGACAAATCTTCCATTAGTAACAAGCATAAGAGGCAGAGATGCAACCTTAGCTGATCAGCCGGTAGGTTATTTAGAACATATGAAAATGCTATTTGAACAAGGAGATCAATTTTATCCTGTTTGTCATTATTTAGCTGAAAGACTTAAGGATTGGGGGTGCCCTGCCAAAAAAATCAAAGTGCTTTACGGAGGTGTTGATTTAAACAAATACCAGTACAGAGCTCCTGACTTACAAGGCACCGGGCAAAACATTCTATCCGTAGGCAGATTAGTAGAAAAAAAGGGACACCATGTTTTGATGCAAGCCTATAAAAAAATAAAAGATAAATTTCCCGATTCGTCTTTGACCATTATTGGAAAAGGAGAACTCCAAGAGGAACTTATATCTTTGGCCAATCAACTAAATTTAGGGGACTCTTTTCGGTTATTAAATCATCTTCCAAAAGAAATAGTCCAAGAACATATGAGAAATGCAGATCTATTCTGTGCTGCTAGTTTGGCAGCATCCAATGGAGACCTGGAAGGCATTCCAAATACACTAAAAGAAGCAATGGCGATAGGTGTACCGGTCGTCTCGACCTATCATGCAGGGATTCCCGAATTGATTACTCATGATCACGAAGGCATCTTGGTACAGGAAAACAATGTTGATGAACTAGCAGAGGCTCTTGAATTTATGCTAAACCACAGGAGTATTTGGGAATCCTATACAAAAGCCGCCCGCCGAAAAATTGAACGATGCTTTGATGCCGAGAAACAACTTCAATTACAGGCTAAATATTACAATGAATTGTTAGGAGGGAAAAGATAATGAAGGATTTTAAATCAATCAAAATAACTAAAGGCCTAAAAACTTTATTAATTGATAACCCTACTAACTATTCACTAATTGGTATGGGCTCTCAAAGTGCAGTATTTAAACTTTCTGAAAATAAATGTGTAAAAATCTATACAGACTTACTCCAAGCAAAGATGGAGGCAGAAGCCCTTAAAGCAGGACGACATTTAACCTTTTTTCCCAAACTATATGAAACAGGCTCAAACTTTGTTGTAATGGAGTACTTTAATGCACCAACATTGAAAGAATATCTTAGAAATTGCACATATATCCCTGAATCCATTACAAAAAAACTTCTTTCTATTTTCAAGGCAATGAAAGAAGCAGATTTCCCGATGATTGATGCATCACTTCGGCACATTTTTGTCCTAGAAAATGAAGAACTGAAAGTAGTTGATCACGTATACGCGTTTAAAGGGCAACATCCAGTCCCCATTAAATTATTAAGAGATTTAAACATTATTTTATTAAAAGACTCATTTTTGTCACGAGTAAAAAAAATGGAGCCCGATACCTATAGAATATGGGAAACGTATTTCAACGATAATAGTTTTAACTACAAGAATATTCCTGTCACCTCTGGCGGTTCTGGAAATGCTGTAAAAGTAGAAAGCTCTATAACTCAACCTCTCATTGGGAAAGGCCATCAAGGTGCTGTCTATCGAATAAGTGAAGACAAGTGTGTAAAAATTTATGGAAAACCGGAACATTGCAATAAGGAAAAAGAGGTTTTATTATCTACCCAACATTTATCCTTCATCCCAAAGGTATATGAAACAGGTTCAAATTATATTGTAATGGAGTATTTAATGGGACCTAACTTAAACCAGTATCTAAAAAAACAATCTAATCTCTCCGAGGATATAACCAGGCGCCTGTTAGACATTTTAACTACAATGAAAAAATCAGGATTTAAACAGATAGATGCCCCTTTAAGACATATTTTTGTAACCAATCAAGGTTTCAAATTAGTAGATCATGTCTACTCATATTCCCGTGCACAAGATAGGCCCCTAGAGTTATTCCAAAACCTTCACGAAAGAGGGTTCTTAGCCCCTTTCCTTGAACAGTTAATGGTAATAGATCCTAAAACTTATGTTAATTGGACAAGTAAACCCATTCCGCTTACAAAGGAAGATCCTGAAGAAATAACAGAAATTGCAGGAAATATAGAAAGAACAAAGAAAAAAGTAAAACCTATTAAACAAAAGAGCAAAGATGAATGGTTAAGAGAAAGAGTTGTTCAAAAGAAGAGCAAAAATGAATGGCTTAGAGAAAGAGATATTGAAAAGAGGAGCATAAATGAAGGGCTTAGAGAAAAAGATGTTCAAAAGAGGAGCAAAGATGGCTGGTCTAGAGAAAAGGATGTTGAGAAGCAGAGCAGAAGTGGATGGTTTAGAGATAATTATAGAAATAAGCCAAGGGATAGAAGAAAATGAGTATTGTCATAACAGGTGCCGCGGGATTTATTGGGTTTCATCTGTCTAAACGATTGCTATCTCAAAATTATGATGTTATAGGCATAGATAACCTTAATGAATATTATGATGTGCAGTTAAAGAAAGAAAGGTTACGGCTATTAGAAGAAAACGCCAATTTTAAATTTCTAAAAATAGATTTAGTTAACCAAGAAGAATTACATTCCGTTTTTAGAGACCACTCAATTGATATCGTAATCAACTTAGCTGCTCAAGCTGGAGTTCGTTTTAGCCTTAACAATCCACAATCATATGTTTATTCAAACCTGTTAGGATTTTTAAATATTTTAGAGGCGTGCAGACACTACCCAGTAGACCACCTAATTTATGCCTCATCAAGCTCCGTTTATGGTGCAAACTCAAAAATCCCCTTCTCAACCAAAGACTCTGCTGATCATCCTGTAAGTATTTATGCCTCTTCAAAAAAAGCTAACGAATTAATGGCGCATACCTATAGTCATTTATTTGGTATTCCAACAACAGGACTTCGTTTCTTTACCGTGTATGGACCTTTGGGAAGGCCAGATATGGCCTATTATTCATTCACTAAGGATATCTTTGAAGGCAACCCAATCAAAGTTTTTAATAACGGAGACATGAGCAGAGACTTTACTTATATTGATGATATTGTTGAAGGAATCGACAGGCTGCTCCATCGTCCGCCAAAACCTAAGAATGAATGGAATCGTGAAGATCCAGATCCTGGTTCTAGTTACGCTCCCTTTAAAATCTATAATATCGGCAACAATAACCCAGTGAAGCTGCTGGATTTTATTCGCATCCTGGAAGAAAAAATCGGTAAAAAGGCAAATATGGTGTATTTACCGATGCAGCCAGGCGACGTGAAGAAGACCTATGCAGATATTACAGATTTGCAGAAGGATGCAGGCTTCTCTCCTTCCACACCATTGGAAACTGGTTTAGAGTTTTTTGTAGAGTGGTACAAAAAATATCATTTAAACCAATAGATTGCATGTAAAAAAAGAGGCTGTCTCAATAGGTCGTTTATACGATCTTCTTTGAGAAGCCTTTTTTTGTGTATATTTATTTATTATCAATAAACTTCAGCTAAGGTGCGTTTAAGAAATTCCCTGGTACGATCTTGCTTTGGATTATTGAATATTTGCTCAGGGCTTCCTTCCTCTGCAATAACTCCCTTGTCCATAAACACTACACGGTCAGATACTTCCTTTGCGAATTCCATCTCATGAGTTACGATCAGCATCGTAAGACCAGATTCAGCAAGTTCCTTCATTACCTTTAGAACTTCTCCTACCATTTCTGGATCAAGAGCAGAAGTTGGTTCGTCAAACAACATGACATCTGGCTCCATCGAAAGTGCTCTGGCAATCGCCACACGTTGCTTTTGTCCTCCGGATAGCTGCTTTGGTTTTGCGTTAATATACCGATCCATCCCAACGACCTTAAGGTATTTCATTGCTACCTTTTCAGCTTCATCCTTTGAACGTTTTAATACTTTCATTTGTCCAACGATGCAATTATTCAGGACATTATGGTTATTAAATAAGTTAAACTGCTGGAATACCATTCCTAAATGTCTGCGGTAGGTTGGGATATCATGCTTATCATCGAGGATATTCTCTCCGTTATAAATAATCTGGCCGCCGCTTGGTTTTTCCAAAAGGTTGATGCAGCGAAGAAGAGTTGATTTTCCTGATCCTGAAGAGCCAATTATACTTACGACTTCCCCTTTATTGACCGAAAAGTTGATGTCTTTTAACACTTCATGTGTTCCAAAGGATTTGTTTAGATGCTGAATATCGATGACTTTTTCCATGCTCTCTCCTCCTTCTCCTATAACTTATTTGCCGTCGGTGATTCTTCACCGAGCATCATCGTGTAATTATCCGGCCCTTCCAATTTACGTTCTAAATAAAGCAGGATTCTTGTGACGATAAATGTCATGACAAAATAAAGTACACATGCTACAAAAAATGACTCAAAGTATCTAAAGTTATTACCGGCAACTGATTTTGTTAAGAAATACAATTCTGATACGGATATAACGTTAAGGACGGATGTATCTTTGATATTAATGACAAACTGGTTGCCTGTCGCAGGCAAAATATTACGTACAACCTGTGGCAGTACGACGTTCATCATTGTTTGAAAATGATTCATGCCAATCGCCTGTGCCGCTTCGAATTGGCCTTTATCAACAGAAACAATTCCGCCACGAACGATTTCTGCCATGTATGCTCCAGTATTGATCGATACGACAATGAGTGCTGCTGCCATTACGTCTATATCCACTCCAAAGGCTAAGGCCGAACCATAATAAATGACCATAGCTTGAACAATCATCGGAGTGCCGCGGAAGAACTCGATATAAACCGATAAAATGAAATTAATGACTTTTAGTGCAATTTTTTTGATTCCCCGTTCTGGTACAGGAATGGTGCGAACCACTCCTGCTATAAGACCAATGACTGCACCCAAGATGGTTCCAATCAGAGAAATATATAGTGTGACACCTGCTCCACGAAGGAACATGGGCCAGTTTTCCGAAATGATCTTAACGATCCACTCTAAGCTCATTTTTCTCCCCCTTTATATCATCATAAAACCGACTGTATACGTATACAGCCGGTTTTACGTCATCCTTATTCTGCTGCAGGCTGGTTCTTAATCGCTTCATCCATGATTTTCGTTTGTTCTTCCTCAGAGATGCCTTTTAAGATTTCATTGATTTTTCCTGTTAACTTGCTGCCTTTTTCAAGACCAACAGCAATGGCAGTATCGTCCTCTGATGTTTTGAATCCATCCTTGAATTCAACCATTGCTAAGTTTTCGTTTGCACCAGAAGCACTTACCGCTTCAGGACGCTCTGAAACGTATCCATCAATGATTCCAGATTCAAGCGCAACCCTCATAGCCGGGAAGTTATCCATTGCCGTTGCTTTGGATACTCCTTCAATTTGATCGATTACTGAATAGTGGAATGTATTTAATTGAGCAGTAATTTTTGCTCCTTTAAAATCCTGGATTGAAGTAGCTCCTTCGTACTTTCCACCCTTTTTAACTACCATTACTAGATTTGATTTATAATAGTTATCCGAAAAATCGATAGTCTCTTTTCGTTCTGCAGTTGGTGACATACCGGCGATGATCGCATCAATTTTGCCTGAAGTTAAAGCTGGAACAAGTCCATCCCATTCCGTTTTCACAATCACTAATTCTTTGCCTAAACCATCTGCAATCTTTTTAGCGATTTCTACGTCATAACCACCAGCATATTCTGAAGTTCCAGCAATTTTGACACCACCATTTGAATCATCCTTCTGAGTCCAGTTAAATGGTGCATAGCCAGCTTCAAGACCTACTTTGAATGTATTGTCATCAGATGATCCAGACCCAGCTTCATCCTTGCTTCCACACCCTGCTAATAGAACCATTGCTGAAAGCAGCAATACTAGAAATAATGATACTTGTCTTCTCATGTCCGTTTCTCCTCCTTGTTGTTATTAGAGCTTTTTTTACAAACAAAAAGCGACCTGAGATAAACTCAGGTCGCACTATTTATAGATGCCCTAAATTCCTCTCTTTTCTCTAAATGAGATAGCACAACTCAATAAACTGGGTGTTTATTGAGACAGTCCTGCAGCTCTTAACTACAGACCCAGCAAGTAATACTGAGAATATTACTAACTTCGGCGACATTTCCTTCTCCCTAGCATCATAGCTTCTCAAGCTCCACTAAGGACTGTTAAATATCGCGCCTCTACCTCACTAGTAAAAGTGAGGTGTAAATATTAAATTATATTAACTAGGCTACAATAAGCTATTAATTCTGTCAATCTAGTTCTTTTTGAAATTGTCAGATGGGTACGAGTATATCACATTGTTTACTCTTGTTTAAACTACTGGAATCAAGCTGTTGAGTTATAAATTGACCTCTATAACGCAGGATGTTTTTCCCACTATTTTCTAAGATATAAATCCCGGCTCTTGTAACCTGCTCCAAGAATCATTTTCATTTCCTCACGGCGTTTCGCTTTTGTCGCTTCTTGTTTTGCGCTATATACAAAACGAGCCCAATCCTTACGATATCCTGGTGTGAGTGATTGGTAGAAATCAAGTAAGGTTGGAGTATCCTGCAAATCTTTTTCTATTTCTGGAATCAGCTCAATGTAATCATCAACACACTGACTTGCTTTACTAGAAGGCTGATTTTTTCGTGCTTCCTCTTTTAGACCAACAACCGTAAAAGTATCATCTAATCCAATCATACGGGAGAATTTGATATTACTTGTCCCAACATAACCATTCTCATCCACGCCTATGCCAGGAAAAATCTCATCACGATGAATAAAGGTTGGGTATACTTTATTCCCCTTTTTGGGATAGGCAAAATAAATATATCCTTCTTTATTTAAATAATGATTCTCGATAACAGTACTTACGATCCTTTTAAAAGCTTCCAGATCCAACACAAAAGTAAAAATTAGATCATACGATTGATCCTTATTTAACTCTGTATCATAACCTTCAAGTTCCGCTAAATAGTCTGAACCCTCTGGGACATTCAAGACTGCCGCTTTTTTATATTTTTGCAAGTTAAGTTTTTCTACAATTGTTTTAGCCATATTTTCCACCTTCTACTATAATCCTGTAATACAGTAATTCCAGAATGTTAATCTATCCGTTACAAATCCAGCACCAACCTGCCATTCCCGCGCGATATACAACTAAGCATGGACTGTTTTGAATATTTCTGATCTTCCGTTAAAAATGAATCGAAGTGAACAATCTGTCCTTCGACCACCTTGATTTCACAAGTCCCGCATCCACCTGCACGGCAGGAGTATGGAACCTTGATCCCATTTTGAAGGAGCACTTCCAATAGTGAAGCATTTTCAGGAACCTCAAGCTGTTTTTCACTTCTTTTAAGTATTGCCTGGAAAGCATTCTGTTCCTTCTTTGCCGGCGGAGTAAATCGTTCGACATGAATGTTGAACGACGGATAGCCATATGATTTTGCTGCGTTTGTGAAATCTTGAATCATGTTCTCGGGACCACAAAAATACACATGCGTCCCTATCCGATGATTCAAAAGTTGTGTTGGCAATAAACGTTTATTGCCCTCGCCATTTGAAAAATAAAAGCGGCAATGATTTGGATAGGTCTTGCTTAAGAATTCATAAAAAGCACACTGATCCTTTGACTTCGCAGCATAATGCAGTTCAAAAGAAGAATTCTTTTCAGCCAGCTCTGCCATCATCGATATAAAGGGAGTGATCCCAATCCCCGCTGCATAGAACACATGATGTTTTGCTTGAAAACTTAAAGGAAAGTAATTCTTTGGGTAGCTTACGGGCAATACATCACCTATTTTAACATTTTGATGCCAGTAACGAGAGCCGCCAGTTGAGTCTTCAGCCAAGCGGACCGCAATTTCAAACAGACCCGCCTCTGCATTTAGATTAAAAATAGAATAATGCCTTTCCAATGTACCTAAAGAATGTGGTAAAAAGGTTGTTATATGCGAACCACCGCTGAAGGCAGGAAGCTGAGAGTAATCAAATGCTTGTAAGGTGAACCTTTTAATCGCGGCAGTCTCTTCTACAATATTTCTTACACGTACTTCTAATATTGAATTTCGACGCAAAACCATGCTCCTCCAGTATGACCAAATGATTATTTTATAGAAGTGTAGCCATGATACGCCTCAAGACGGCGGGAATAATGGCTGGAAACCTCCAACTCGACTCCGCAATGCGCACAGGTGATATTCTGATCATTTCCAACCCTATTCACACCGTGACATTTACAACAAATTACCCGCTTACTTACAGGTCCCTGTACGTTCAATTGCATTTCATGATCAGAAAATCCTGCTTCCAAGGCTAGATTTTTCAACCGGTTTACAAATTCCCAAACACCAGATAAATACAAGTACGTTCCCATTTTTTGCTGACTGAGCCAAAGAATGAGGAAGGCATCCAATTCATGCTCGATAACAAGGAAATCAAAAGGGACTTTTTCCTCTATTGCTTGATTAACGAGAATATATAGAGGCTCAGCACCTTTTGCATTGGCACAAAATAAATATTTCCTTTTCCCCTTAGTAAATAATAATTCCTTTTGCACTAGATTCATCTCTTTTGCATTTCCTCTTCCAAATAGTCAAGTACCTGTTTCCTATACAATGAAATTCCTTTATAGTCAGCAATAAAGTCTGGGAGTTCGTGGAGAATCGAATAAAATTGTTCTAGCCACGGAGTATGACGAATGAACCTTTCTAAAGGCAGCATGTGTGAATGGATGGTAAATAAAATACCGTTACTTTTTGGCAGACGAAAAAGCTTTTGAACCTCTACCCTTAAATGAACGAGTTCTCCGGCATTTTCCTTTGTCACCTGCTTCCTGGCCTGACCCCATTCTGAAAATGTTTCAAGTGAAGTATCCAATCGATTACCTGCCATGAGTGACCAGTTTTTCCTCCCCCAGGGAGTACCTGCCTCTATTCGCATTAAAAATTGCAGAATTCGATCATCTAGGAAATCAGTCCGAAAGCCGGGAATCGGTGAATGTATTTCTTTAAATGACATACCAAGGTCAAAATACAAGGACCAATTTGCCGGAAAGCAAAGCTGCCCAGCGTCTAAGAATAGGTTGCCATCCCGCTCGATCATCAATATCAAATCCTCTTGAACATGTCGGCCAATAAAATCTAAAGGCTCCATTTCAAGAGTTGAATTGTCACCAAATGTAAAGGCGGTTTTTTCTTTTGTCTGGACGTTGGAAAATACCCACTTATTATCTCTTTTTTGTAATGTAAATTTATCAGGATAATAAGTCACTAGATGATCCATAATTAAATCAACCACTTCCCACTGTGCATCCAACGTATGCGGTAACGAATGGTAGCATCGTCCAGGATGGTGGGAAAGCAGCTCTCTTTTTAGATTTATTTCCTTCAAATACTGGTCCGTAAGCTCTATTGAACTCGGTGGACTCAAGGGAGTGGCATTATTCGAGTATCGGTAGACATTACCATCCCCAAAGGGGTAAGGAAAAGAAAGTACATCACCATTTGTGATCATAAGTTCACCTGTTTTCAGAATTTTTCATCTACTTATACTATACAAAAAATTAGCGATGATATCACTGAAAAATCCAATACTCTTCTGAAACTGTTTTGTGTATGCAAACTCCTTAGCATCCTGACATTTAGCTGCCTATCAAGTATTGGTTGAATTTTAGCTATTCTATTGGCAGTAGAATAGCTAAAATTTCAAAACTCATATTTTTCTTGATGCATTATCCAATTTTGCCTCTTTATTTCAATATCATATATCATGTCAAACAAAAACGGACCAGCCTTCATGGCTGGTCCGTTTCTCTTGGCTATTTATCTTTCTTGGCGACTATTTCCGTGATGTAATTCGTTACGGCCTTTATTTCTTCTTCGGATAAAATGTCTCCGAATGCTGGCATGACAGTTCCGCCGTTTTTCACACGTTCCATGACTTTATCCGGGTCATGGGCTACCTTGCTAATCTGTAAATCAGGGCCATTATGGCCGCCTGTTCCGCCCTCTCCATGACAGGCTAGACAGTTTCCTTTATAAACTTCTTTACCCTGGACGGCGGTTCCTTCAGTACCGTCTCCAGCACTATCTTTATCTTTTTTATCTTCTTCTTTATCAGGTTTTTCCGGTTTTGTTCCTGATTCAATTTTTCCATCGAGGGAGAAGGTCCAAAGCGAATCTCCATGCTTCGACCCTGCTAAAGAATTTCCGGCAGCAAGAACCGTTATATACTCCTTCCCATCCACTTCATACGCCACTGGTGCCGCATTGACTCCGGCATCTGTCTTGAACTCCCAAACCTGTTCACCAGATTTTGCATCATAAGCGATCAGCCTTCCGTCATTATGCCCTACGAAGACGAGACCTCCTTTTGTTGTAAGAACTCCGCTGTAGGCTGTTGCATCCCATTTCTTCTGCCATGCGATTTTATTTGTTTTAACATCAATCGCCGTCACAGTTCCTCTTAAAGGTGCGTCCTGGATCGGCTGAATGATGCTGCCTAAATAGATGCTGCCTTCTTCAAATTCCTCTTCACTTCTTGTAAAAGTGGAGTACTGGTCCGTACCCAATACGTAAAAGTACTCTGTTTCAGGATTATAGGCAGATGGCGGCCAGTTAGCTCCTCCAAAGGTTGATGGTTTCACTAGAATTGGTTCTTCCCAGTAAGGAGTGAAAATCTTGCCAAATAGCTCACCTTTATATCCTTTTATGTCCTTTTTCACATCATTTTCAGTTACTTCCTGTGGCACGAATGCATCACCCTTAGGAATTGGCTGAGTTGGCGATGTTTTTTGACGTTCATCCTGCGGTACTGGTTTTTCATCAATTCCTACCAAAGGTTTTCCGTTTGTGCGATCGAGAATATAAATCCAACCTGTTTTACCTGCTTGGGCAAGTGCTTTTTCCTTCTTTCCATCCTTTTCTACATCAAATAAAACGACAGGGTTCGGTGAGTCTAAATCCCAAATATCATGATGGACCTCTTGGAAATGCCATTTGTATTTTCCGGTTTCCGCATCAATTGCCACAATAGAAGATGAGAAAAGATTGTCTCCCTCTCTCTTGCTTCCATCCAAATCGGGAGCGGCATTTCCCGTTGAAAAGTATAGAAGTCCTAATTCAGGATCTACTGCTGGAGTTTGCCAAACTGGCGCTCCTCCATGTTTCCACGATTCATTGTCGCTTGGCCATGTTTCGTGGCCGGTTTCTCCTGGACCCGGAATCGTGTAGAATCGCCATAGTTCCTTTCCATTTTTAGCATCAAAGGCTGTGACTCTGCCTCTTATTCCGTATTCACCGCCAGCCAGCCCAGTGTATACTTTTCCATTATAGTAAAGGGGTGCACTTGTAATGGTATAGCCCTTTTTCCAATCCTCTACCTTTGTTGTCCAAACCTCTTTGCCTGTTTTTTGGTCCAAAGCCACAAGCCTTGCGTCTAACAGACCCACATATACCAATCCATCGCCGATTGCCACACCCCTGCTTGTCCAACCACAGCAAACAGTGTCCAGATCTTCAATCTCCGGCTTATAGGTCCATAACTTCTCTCCATTCTTTACGTCAATGGCTGAAACTTCATCTGCGCCCGTGATGATATACATGATACCGTTGTAAACGACGGGAGAGGCTTCTCCTGAATACTTAAACTCAAAACCTGATCCTAGTGAAGTGACCCATTCTCCCTTTAAATCTCTAACATTTTTAGAGTTGATCTCATCCAGAGTGGAATACCGCTGATTATAGGTATTTCCGCCATTTGTAACCCAATTATCCTTTGGTGCAGCTGTCAATTCCTTTGCTTCAAACTCCGGGATTGATTGATCCTTTTCAGCCACCTCAGATGTTTGTGGAGTTTCATTCTTCTCCATCTTTTTATCCGTTTTTTCTTTGTCATCCAATGTGGTGAAAAATATAAAAAATAGAATGACGACGATAAAGAGCCCAGTTAACCATATAACAATAAATTTATTGCTTTGCTGCTCGTTCAACTCTACCCCTTCTTTCATTTTTTAAAATTTCCTAGGAAATCCTTACCTAATGATAAATACCTATTAAGTCCCATACCCTTTGTAAATTCATATAAACAGTCATTTAGGTGCTTGATACAAAAAAACAGCCATGTTCATTACGGCTGTTCTGTTCATTATTTTGTGTATTATTGCTTTAAATATTTATAACGATGTAGTCATTTGTAAAAGTAAAATTTCATATCTATTAATCTTGTAATGACTGATCGGAATAAAACTTTTTTACCTTTAACTAAGCTTAATTTTCAACATAGAAATCTATTTCTCTATTGTTTGTTCCCTTCAACAAGTGTAGTTTATAAATAGGTCCATTTTCACTTGGGCTATATTGTAATCCTAAAAAATTTTTAGCAAAGAGGCGGGAAATGAAGTGAACATATGGAATAAATATAAGAACTCTTCGTTCATTTTAAAAATGACGGCTGGTTTCGTCCTTGGTATCTTGGTCGGTGTGATCTTTGGTCCAGAGGCAGCACTATTAAAACCTCTTGGTACATTATTAATAAAATTGCTGAATCTAATTGCTACTCCGGTTGTCTTTTTAACTGTCGTACTTGCGGTGAATCAAATGAATCCAGCACAGTTGGGCAGAACGGGCGGGAAATTGATTCTTTATTATGGAATAACCACAGCTGCTGCTGTTTTAATCGGCCTGGGCCTCTCCCTATTGATTAACCCAGGAAATTCACTATCTTTGCCTAATGCAGAAGTGAATAAACCTGAAACTCCAATTGTTTCAGATGTGATTTTAAGCATTGTTCCTGACAATTTCCTTACTGCTTTCACTACAGGTAATCTTATAGCAATAATGTTTCTAGCCATCATCATCGGTTTTACTATTTCTGGAATGCGCTTTTCAACTGATGAAAAAATCCAGAAATACGGAAGTCAATTACAGTCAATATTTGATGCGGCAAATGTCCTTTTCTTCAGAATTCTTCAAGGAATTATGCTTTACGCACCAATTGGTATTTTTGCTATTGGTGCAACAGCTTTTGGTACTCAAGGCTGGGATACATTTACCTCATTATTGAAGTTTACTGGGGTATTCTATATTGGGATTATCATCCTTTGGGTATTTGTTTATAGCGGTTTTCTTAAAATGTTTAAAATACCTGTCAGAAAGTTTTTCATCAACACAAAAGACGCATACACAACAGCGTTTTTTACTTCAAGCAGTATTGCAACGCTCCCTGTTGCCATTGAAAGTGCTAAAAAAGCGGGCATTTCCGAGAAGATGGTCAATTTCAGCTTACCATTAGGAGCCGTATTTAATTCAGATGGCGGCGCGTTACGAATGGGAGCATCGATTGTATTTGCCGCCAATGTTTCAGGAGCACAATTTTCTCCAATAGATTTCCTAACAATTATTCTAGTAGGCACACTGCTTTCTATTGGTACAGCTGGTATTCCGGCTGCAGGACTTGTAACTCTCTCAGCTGTCCTAACCATGTTCGATCTTCCACTTGAAATTGTTGCCCTAATTGCAGGTGTCGATGCGATTATAGGCATGGCAGGGACGGCTTCAAACGTAATTGGAGATGTGGTTGGAGCTGCAGTTGTCGATCAGTCAGAGAAGAAGTATCAAAGCGAAGCAAAAGTGATAAGTTGAACGAAAATGTTCTTTAACCAGTCTATAATTATGGTAATATAAAAAAAAAGAAAGAGGTTTGCATATGAATCAAACACTCACCAAGACACAAACGACTAAAACAAAAACATTAGTCATCAATGCACTTTTCATCGCATTGACTCTTGCTGCCACAATGTTCATTAACTTGAGACTCCCATTAATGGGTAACGGTGGCCTGATCCATTTGGGTAACGTTCCTCTTTTTATCGCAGCGCTGGTATATGGCAGGAAAACAGGAGCCATTGCAGGCGCCTTTGGAATGGGCTTGTTCGATATCCTATCAGGTTGGGCACTGTGGGCGCCATTTACTTTCGTCATCGTAGGTGCAATGGGCTTTACAGCCGGCCTTATATCGGAGAAAGTACCCGGCAATAGAGTGGTTGTAAATACACTGGCAGTTGCCGTTGCACTTCTTATTAAAATCGTCGGCTACTATTTTACTGAAGTGATCCTATACGGTAACTGGATCCAGCCATTCGGATCCATCCCTGGCAACGTTATGCAGGTCGTAATCGCCGGTATAATTGTAATACCACTTGTAGGACGCTTTAAAAGAATAGCGGGACAGTTTGATAAAAGACACCCTCTTAATTAAACAGGGATATTGTACCTTATAGGGTAGACACTTTGAAAAAAGGTCTATTTTATAAGGTACTTTTTTGTATAAGGAGTTAAAAATCCCAGCCACTCTAACTGGTGTAATTAAAAAAGAACCTTTAATCCAAAGATGGATCAAAGGTTCTAATAAATTAACTAAACGCCATTTCTTTTCCGTTAAGTCCAAGCGTCTCCGCCGTTGAAGCATGGATTTCTTGGAAAAGCTTTGGATTGTCCACAAGTGACACGCCATAAGAAGGAATCATTTCTTGAATTTTTGACTTCCACTCAAACATTTGTTCAGGGAAGCATTTTTCTAATACCTCCAGCATAACGTGAACCGCAGTAGATGCACCTGGAGAAGCGCCGAGCAATGCAGCTACCGAGCCATCAGCGGCACTCACAACTTCCGTACCAAATTGAAGTGTTCCTTTACCAGCTTCAGTGTCTTTGATAACTTGTACTCGCTGACCGGCTACTACAATTTCCCAATCCTCGTTTTTGGCATTAGGAATAAACTCGCGTAATTCTTCCATTCGCTTTTCATGCGATAACATAACTTGTTCGATCAGGTATTTTGTCAACGCCATCTCTTTGACGCCAGCCGCCAGCATAGTGATAACATTATTCGGTTTTACAGACCCTATCAAATCCAAATTGGAACCTGTTTTTAAGAACTTTGGAGTGAAGCCTGCAAACGGTCCAAACAGCAATGCTTTTTTGTTGTCGATAAATCTTGTATCAAGATGCGGTACCGACATCGGAGGAGCTCCGACCTTCGCTTTACCATATACTTTTGCATGATGCTGCGCTACGACCTCCGGATTCTTACATACCATAAATAGACCGCTGACTGGGAATCCACCAATATGTTTAGACTCAGGAATACCGGTCTTTTGCAGTAAAGGCAGACTTCCGCCCCCACCGCCGATAAAGACGAATTTTGCTGTATGATGTTCGGTTATACCGCTTTCTAGATTTTGCACTTTCAGTTCCCATGAGCCGTCGCTCGTACGTTTAATATCCTTAACACTATGCTTATAGTTTATCTCTACATTTTTACTCTTTAAATGGTCAAACAACATGCGTGATAAAGCGCCGAAGTTAACATCCGTTCCAGAGTCGATTTTCGTTGCCGCGATCGGTTCATTCGATGTACGGCCTTCCATGATAAGCGGAATCCATTCCTTCAGTTTTTCAGGATCCTCGGAATATTCCATCCCTTGAAACAGGGGAATATTTGAAAGCGCTTTAAAACGATTTTTCAAAAACGTTACATTTTTTTCCCCTTCAACTAAACTCATATGGGGTATTGGCATGATAAAGTCCTGCGGATTCCGAATCAGATTACTCTTTACTAGATAAGACCAAAACTGTCTTGAAAGCTGGAACTGTTCATTAACATTTATTGCTTTGCTAATATCAATGGATCCGTCTGGTTTTTCGTTTGTGTAGTTAAGCTCGCACAGTGCAGCATGCCCCGTACCCGCATTGTTCCATTCATTAGAGCTTTCTTCTCCTGCGATTGCGAGCTTCTCAAACACTTTGATTTCCCATTCCGGTGCTAACTCTTTCAGTAATGATCCCAAAGTCGCGCTCATGACTCCGGCACCAATTAAGATAACGTCTGTTTTATTCTGTATGCTGCTCATGATATCCTTCCTTATCCCCTATATTTGCAAAAAGGAGTAGGCACTCCTGCTTAGGTGTCATATAAAGCAAGGGGCACCACCCAGGAACACGCCTTTTCTGTCTCACTTATAAACATACCATAGTCTATTATAATTATTTATAGATTAAAATATCTACCATTATTCTGATAATTATAAACTATTTAATGTTATTTAAAAAGTCAAAAGTACTTCCAGAAGCAAAGGGACGTACTCTTTGCTCTTTAGTTTCCATTAAAATGAACGGAAGCATAAGGTACGTCCCCATGCTTCTTCTAATGCTTATTCTGCATATATAATACCAGTTCAGTGCGGTTGTTGAGCTCGAGTTTATCAAGAATTCTGGATGTATAGTTTTTAACAGTCCCTTCCGTTAAAAACAATTCATTGCCGATTTGTTTATTGCTTTTTCCTTGCATAATCAGTTCCACGACTTCGATTTCCCTTGGTGTCAACACATCATCCAATTGTTCTTTCACCTTATTTTCTTTAACAGAAGTATGTTCCATGGAATGCAGGACTTTAGAGATTCTGGAGCTCACTTGCGAATGAAGCAGCATTTGGCCTTCACACGCTGCCTTGATCGCTTTGATAATTTCCTTGGAATTGGAATCTTTAAGAATATAGCCGTCGGCACCAAATTTAAGTCCCTTAAATATATACTCATCTTCATTAAAGGTAGTAAGAATGATCACTTTCACACCTGGATAGGTTTCCTTCACGATTTTTAACGTTTCCAAGCCGTCCATTACCGGCATGCGAATATCCATGAGAATCACATCTGGATGGATGCTCCTCAGTAACGCGAGCAGTTCTTCCCCGTTTGCGGCCTCCCCAATAATTTCAATTTCCTCATGCAGGCTCAAAATCATTCTAAACCCTTCTCTTACCATCGCCTGGTCATCAACAATGATAATTTTTGTCATTTAAATCACCTCCAACTTTGCAGCATTTGTTTTATATCTAACAGGTATTTCGGCAAAAACCTTAAATCCCCGCCCTTTTTCTGAAAAGAAACTCACTTTCCCGTTCAAGAGGCCAATGCGCTCTTCAATCCCTTTAAGACCATGAGATTTCTTAATTTGACTGCAGCCTGTACCGTCGTCTTCCACAAAGACTTGTATCTGATCACCGTTTTGGGTGATGTCAATCAGGAACTGCTGGGCTTTGCCGTGCTTTAAGCCATTGGTCACCGCTTCACGTACTGAATTATAGATACAATTTTTCAAATCTTGATCGCCGGACTCTACCTCTCTATCAAAATTCAAAATGAACTTTAATGTTCCTGAGGTTTGTAAGCTTTCGATCATGTCATTCAATAATTCCTTCAGCTCAATTTGGCTGTTTACCGATTGGTCCTTCAACACCGCTACGGCTCTGCGAAGCTCTTTAATCGAGTTTTGAGAAAAATGATGTGCTTTCGCTAGGACTTCCCGCACTTGCTTGGGATTGGTATCAATCATATTTTCAGCAAACTCCAAATGCATGCGTAGTGCAATCAGGGAATGCCCAAGAGAATCATGCATTTCCTGTGCGATTCTCGTTCTCTCCTTCACGATGGTAACTTCTCTCAGTTTAGCATGTGCTTCTGCCAATTCTGCATGTAACAGCTGGCTTTTCCCTCTCTCCAAACTGATGCCCCGAAATAAATAAATCAATAATAATGTAGCAAAGTAGGATAGCAAGGAATTCTGAACATCTGCTTTCGCTACATACATCGCAGCCAAATATACAATTCCGTGCAAGAGCATAATTCCTTTATCAATCGACCTGCCGGACAAAAACATTTCTACGATTGGAAAAATATAATACAGGCCAGTCGCGGCACTGTCTAACAGCACCATACAGACAGCGATCGCCGAAATATTCACAACCATCGAGACCGTGTAAAGAGCCCGATGACGTTCTGATAATCGGAAGTGAATTCTCAAAAAATCATTCGCTTGCAACATAACAATGCCAGCGATAAAAATAGCTCTCATTGCGACAGAGAGGCTGCTATTGGTCAAGATTTCATACAAAATCAAACTGACAACCAACATTTTAAAAGCTATTCTAATGGACTTGCTGTTAAGCATCGGCATCACCTCCAAAAGCGATATAATCATAAACATTATGCTACATAAATTATGGAAAATAACAGTAACCAATGTCAATCAAAAATAATGACTAAAGTCACATTCAAATCATTGACGTTGGTTACTACATCCGAATGATTAAGCGACTTATAATCAAGATGTTAAATCAAAAAACAAAAATATTATTAAAAAAAACTCACGGAAAAAGGAGAATGAAAAATGAACGTATTACCAATATATGGGGTCATTATTTTAGTTTTAGGCTTGGTCATTTGGAGACGTACGAAGGAGATGGTTCATCCGATTCAAGGTTCGGGAGTGAAAATATTGCTTCCAGTGCTTTATTTATCTCCAGTGATTTCTGTATTTTCACATCTTCAATGGAATTTGGAACTATGGGAAATGGGCGTTGCGGCTTTGATCGGGGTATTGTTTGCAGTTCCTCTTATGTTGACCACCAACTATGAAATTCGCCAGGACGGACAGATTTATGCGCAAAAAAACAAACTCTTTTTTATCGCATTGCTTGCAGTATTGGTGATCCGAATTGTATTAAGACAGTTTTTTTCTGGCATGGATCCATCGAGCTTAGCTTTGCTTTTCTATACAGTTGCTTTGGGCTATGTTATCCCTTGGAGAATAGCTTCCTTTGTTAAATTTAGAAAGGTAAAAGAGCTGCAGACCCTTATTAAATTAACCTCACCAATTAAAGCATAGATTACACATCTATGTCAGGCTGTAGACAAACTCAGAAAATCAAGTTTGTCTACAGCTTTTTTTATTTAGTTAATCTATAAAACAAGTCTGTTGATTTCCGTTCCAGGCGCTTCGCTTTCCGCGG
>NZ_JBALSS010000004.1:253151-272426 GCF_036967045.1 Bacillus sp. JJ1609
CTCCAATCAACAGGGTTTCAATAACTGATCGGTGAAAAGTATCTTTGTCGATAAACTGGCCTAGATTACCCATCTATGTTTTCTTATTTGATTCATAGCGACCATAACGAGCATTAATGCCTTTAGCCCATGCATTTACAACCCTCAGCACCGATTCTGACTCGCACAGATTTACCGTTCCTTTTAGGATTTGGGGTTCTAGCTTTAGTCATTATAGGTTTAACTTGCGGCATACTTGGATACACAAAAGAGCTTCTCAATAGGGATCAAGGTGATTATAAAGTAATCTGCACAAATAGATTACCTTAAATAAAGAAGACCCTCTCAAAAGAAGTTAATTGGCTTTTGGGAGAGTCTATTTTATTGATTCACTGAGGTTAAATTCTTTTTTAAGATTTGTTAGGGCGGGTGTCATATTTAGAACTGTCTATTATATATGCCAATTTGCAGCAAAAATTTCGCCGTTACTTATGATTCTGCTCACCGTTAATACATCTGAAAAAAGTAACAATTGAAATTAATGCAAGCTCATCCTCGCACTTTAAAGTGATAAATTCTAAAATACATTTCCTGTTTTTATGATGTTTACCTTTACAGTCGGTTCAAAATGAACATTTTTATATTCGTCATCCCAATTGATTTTCTTCCATAATTCAGGGTGAAAACTAGAAATTTGTCTTCCAATTCCCAGAGCATCACAATTGGCTTGTAATAAAGTGTTTGTTATTTCCTTTGCTTGTTTGGTTAATTCATCCGAAAGATCTTTATTTAATTTTTTGATATTAAGTCCTTCATTAAAATCTTGAGGATAGCTGCCTACTTCCACATTCATTTTAACATCAATTTTACAAATGATATTTTCATCCTTATCCACCAGGACCTCGAAGGTTCGACTCAAATTTATTGTATCAAAAGAGATGGATCGGCCATTGCTTTCTGGACCGAGTATTAAAGCCATTTTGTTTGTCTTGCTTAATTGATTCATTAATGACAATAATAAACTGCTTTTTTCTTTTGATAACGTTGTACCGGTATATTGATCATTGTTAAATAGCGCAACTCCTGCTGCTTGAATTTTATTACCCTCTATTCTTTCAAGATAAGGTAAAATCATATCTTTGCCAGGATCTAAAATTTTTCTCCACACTGAAAATGTAGTTTCTTTCGGTATGACCGTATCCGCTTCCGCTCCATTTAGCAGTTGTAAGATTACAAATGCAATTGGGCTTTTTTCTTTTTCCATAGAAAGAATCTCTTTCGCTTTCCCTTTACTTATGACAATTTTGGAAGACATATAGGAATCCATATCACGATAAAAAAACTCAATGAATGGGTGAATCCCTTTTTTTGCTAGTTCTTCACCTATTATTACTACGTGAGCTTTACTCGCATCAATTTCACCAGTAATTTTACTATCTAAATCTATTCCTAAACCAACCGTAGATTGTCCTGCCGCTTCGACCAGTTCATCTTGTATTTCAAATTGCCCTCCTCCTTTACTTTGAATGTTTAATGCTCTAATGGCTGATTCAATTTTTCCCTCTTCAGTTATATCTACACTAATTCCGTTCACCAGCGTTCGATTCACAAGAAGATGCTGGTCCCAACAGCCAGTCAATATATTGAGGGTAATAAATAAAATTATTATGAGTATTTTTCTCAAGTGGATTCACTACTTTCATGCTTATTAAATAGGAATGAAAGGATTAAAAGCAAAGTTGGGATGATAAAAACAACCAAATAATTTATATAAGAAACATATTTATTAAAAAGAGTAATGATCGCATCATCATGTGGAATCAATGTAATCAAAAAGATAATGAATCCATTTAGCAAGACTGCCTTTTGGTAATTCTTTTTTTCTACATTCATACTTTTGCTAGCATAAAATAAATACGCAATGACGGAAGTAGCCATCGGAACAATCCATATCGACAGGAAAATTAGATCCACCCGATCGACCATTTTATAAGTTATTCCTCTAAGTAAATTTAAAATGGGTTCTCTCATTTGGGTCAATTGATCTGGACTGAAACTGATTAGTGTAAGGAAGATAAAGTAGGTGTAAAAAAGGGTGATAAAAATGTTGGCCATTGATATCGTCTTTAATACTCCTTTTTTATTATGAATAATGAAGGGGAATATAAATAGCAGGCCTTCAAAACCCAACATCGCAAGAAGAGAATTCTTACTTCCAATTAAAATATTTTTGAATCCAGAACTACCAATTGGAAGTAAGTATTGAAACTCATTAGGCGTAAACCAGCTTAATAAAGAAGTACACAATAATAATAGGATCAAGGAAGTTGCCAGGACAAAGAATCTTGCAATTATCCTTAAATCGCTAATCGTTAAATAAATACAAGCGGTCAGGATGAGTATGGATATGATCCAATTAGGAGTTAACGGCAATAACCATAAATTAATGATTTTAATAAATAATATGGTGGCTAAACTTCCGACAAGGATGAAATTCATATAGATGATAAGGTTAATCAACCTTCCTAAAAAACGTCCGAGTATCTTTTGAGTGATTTCCGTATAAATAAGATTGGGAAATCGTTTTAGTAATTGCCAGTAGACGATCAGCATGAATTGAACAGCTATCCCTGCAATGAGAGTAGAAATCCAACCGTCTCCTATAGCTGTCTTCTGCACGACATTCGGTAATGATAAAAGACCTACGCCAATTTGACTTTGAATTAATATAAAAAACACCTGAAATTTTGTTATGGAATTATTTTTTTCCATCATTTCTTCTTCCACGCCCTTGTTTGCCCTTGTTGATTTGCATAAGCTGGTTTAGCATCAGTTGGTCGAGTATTCAATTTCCATAATGGAAGCCTTAGCAATGAATCCTTTAATCCTTCTTTCTTAAATGGAGCTAAGGGTGAAAAATAAGGTGTTCCAAAGGAATCTAATTTACTCAAATGCATAAAAATCAACATTAACACTAATACAATCCCAAAAAATCCAAAGAAAGATGCAGCGATCATTGTCGGGAATCCCAATAACCTTGCACTTGTCCCCATCTCATTTATTGGGGCCACAAATGAGGCAATGGCCGTAAATCCAATCACTACGATCATCATATTTGATACGATATGGGCATCTACTACAGCTGTCCCAATAACTAATCCCCCAACAATTCCGATTGTTTGTGCGATAGGTGAAGGCAATCGAATTGAAGCTTCTTTTAACAGTTCTAAAATGATTTGCATGGCTAAAGCTTCGACTAATGGAGGAAAAGGGACATATTCTAATGAAACCCTTATTGAGTATAGAATTCCGATTGGAAGTACCTCTGAATGGAACGACACGATGGCTATGTAGATGGCAGGCAAGCTAATCGCGATAATAAAACTTAAGACGCGGATTAATCGAAAGAAAGAACCAACTACCCATCGGCTATTATAGTCATCGGGTGTTTGATAAAACGCAAAAAACGTTATCGGAACGATCATTACACGCGGATTACCATCCATAATAATCGTGATTTTCCCTTCTGTTAAATAAGACACCGCTCTGTCTGGTCTTTCTGTAGCTAAAATATGTGGAAAAGGTGAAAAAGGATGGTCTTCAATAAGATCCTCTAATTCACCAGTTGAATAGAGCTGATCAATTTCGATTGAAGTTAATCTCCGCTCAACTTCGTTAATAAGCTCTTTATTTGCAAGATGATCTAAATAAAGCATTCCAACTGTCGTATTCGTAAGGTTTCCGATCGTAAAATATTTCACCTTTAACTGTGGACTTTTAATTCTCTTTCTTAAAAGGTGCAGATTTGAACTAAAACTTTCAACGAATCCATCATGAGAACTTTGAATGCTCCGTTCATTATTAGGCTCTTGAATAGACCTCCCTTCGATTCCTCCTATCGATGCCATATAAGCCTGGCAATCGTTTTCTAATAAAATCACACAGAATCCATCTAACAGGTTTTTTCCTGCTTCTGAAATCATTGAAGTTATTTTGATTTCTGCAGCAAAAACTGCATTTTCAATATTACCGGTTTTCAAATCTAAAATAGGATCAATAACAGAAGATTGAAGTAGTTCCTTGTTCAACATCGAATCAATGTAAAGAATGACACACTTCTCGTCATTAAATATTATTTCTTTTTTCAATAAATCTTCTGTATGGCAAAAATGTTCTTGTAACTTTCTTATATTTTTTTCAAAATCGTTGGAGAGTTGTCCCCCTTCATTTGAACGGCTAGATAAAGATGAATTCTGTTTAAAGAAACTCATTCCTGAAAAACTCCTTAAAATGCCTGATAATCACTATCATTTCCTTAATTTACACTCATATTCCAAGGAAGCAGAGGGACAGCTCTTTTGCTTTCCTACTTATGTTAACAAATCCAAAAATAAAAAAAGTCGAACCTAAGGAATGGTTCGACTTACAATGTTTAAGCAGGTCGGTCAGTAATGGGACCCAAATTTTATTTTAATTTTTTTAAGCCTCATTTACTTGTGGTACGGCTGCCTGTGTTGTATCTAAATGAGGTTTTACCATTAAAGAAATGATTTTGTTATAAGAAACCGTTACTAAAATTGAATAATAAATACTATTTAATTAATTTCTTCCTTTATCTTACTTAAATATTAATTAAATTTGGTTATTAAAATTACTTGGGTGAAAAACTAAGTTATAGCAATTTTGGTATAGGAAGTGTAATATATGGATTTTTTTCATGGCCAGGAAACACTTACTACAACTGAGTGGATTCTTCGAGCTATTGTTGCTTTTATCTTTTTATTAATTGTTGCTCGAGTATTAGGTCAGCGAGGCATCTCTCAGTTAAGACCACTTGATTTTGCAATTGTTTTAGTCATTGGAAACATTATTGCCCATCCACTATCAGACGAACAACTTGGGTTAAAAGGGTCTATCATTACAACCATTGTATTGGTCATCTTGTATCTTGTGGGTATTTTGATAATCTTCAAATGGTCTTGGTTTAGAAAGCTAATTACCCCTCCACCTATTACCATTGTTCAAAATGGAGAAATCCTATATAAAGGATTAAAAAAAGCAAGAATATCTATTGATGTATTATTGGAAGAATTACGGGAAGAAAAAATTGAAGATGTAAAGAAAGTTGCCTTAGCAATTTGGGAAGCAGATGGGAAGTTCTCGGTTTTTTTAGATCCAAAATACGAACCACTAACACCTTCAATCATGCAAATTGAAACAGAATTTTTCGATTTTCCTAAGACCATTATTAAGGAAGGAAAAATTAATTCCAAGGAGTTAAAACATATTCAAAAGAGCGAAGGATGGGTGGTTTCTCGGTTAGAAAGTTTATATCAGACTGAGGTCAAAAACGTCTTGCTTGCCACCCTTGATAGTAAAGATAATCTTAAGGTTTTCTTATATAAATAAAATCAAATAGAGGCTTAATTTTTACAATTATGCGATGGCTTAACTTAAGCCTCTAATAATTATGCTTTCTTTATATCAAATAAGGGTATAGGATAAACCTCACTTACTTATGGTATGGCTCGCCGTGATGTGTCTAAATGAGGTTAAACTAAAATTTTGTTTTTAATTGGTTATTGATTTTTAGATTGGAAACAAGTTGCTCCTGACAGAGCTCACTTTCTCCACCGACACCGTATATTCTTCTTGGTCTACCTTCTTTCAGATCGATAATAAGTACAATCTCCTCTACTTCATCTGTATCAAAAATGGTGCTAGAGCTGCCTGTGTCTAATAGAACATCATTAAATTAAATTAACTTTCCTTTATAAGATAGAGAAAACGGATACTATTTAGTTGAAGTGGGTTTATAAGGGTGTTTCTTTTCAATAAAGTTCGAAAGCCAAATGTTAGCCGAAAATACAATCAAATAAACGAGAAAGGATAAATACAATTTCCAACCCATATATGTAAAAACATGAAATTTCACCGAAATCCATTCTAGAGCAATAGCTACCCCTGCCCAAAAAATAATATAAAAAAGAAGCTTTAAACCTTTGGGTTTATTATGTTGATAGAAGTTTACTACAAAGTAAGAAAGAGTAGGGTAAGTAGCAAAGTGCAATAAAATATCAAATATTTCATGTGTTTTATGATCTATCGTAAAGTAAAAGTCATATGGTTTTACACTTATGGTAATATCGGCCAACAAAGCAAGAAAGACATTAAAAGTCCAAATAATAGTGATGGTAACGGCAGATAAGTGTCTAGGTAATTTAAACATGAGTGCCCAAGATAAAACTGTGGAAATAATAATAAATATTTCATTTGCATCAAATTGCTTAGGAAGAGGTAAAATCATCAGTCTTCACCTCTTTGTCTCTATTAATAAGTTTTTCTAAATAAAAGGAGTAAATAGCCATTAATAAAATAATTAAGCTGTATCTCAAATATCCATAAAACACATTCCAATTTACCCATTCCAAATATCCAATTTGAACGAAATAGATTTCAATAGAAATAAGTGCTGTTAAGAATACGAAAAGATGAATAAGTTTACTGAAAATTGAACGATTAGAGAACAAGATATAAATTAACCATAAAAGTAAGGCTGGCTTAAGTGTCAACTCAGGAATTTTTTGTGTCCAAAAAATCAATTGACTTGATGGATCTTGCTTTGTTAATTTTAAATTTAAGTTAATGATTACTCCTGTATTTGTAATAAGAATATTAGATAAAAAATAACAGCCCAAGACGTTAGTGACGTTCATTTTCTTCATCAAAATAAACAAGGAAATTATAGAAAAAATTGATGATACTAGAAATAGCCACAATGTTTTCATGTTAGTCACCCTCTTTATTTATATGTACAGTATTTTATACATAAAGTTATTTTTTATTAGTAGATTTACAGTAATTCAATTGAGGCTCATGAAATACACCAATATGGGCAAGGAAAATGGGGGAAAGTCCAATATCAGCAAGTTTTTGTTGGACGTAATTTAAAATTTAATGTGATTTACAGAATTATTTATTTGGACTTGTTGAAGAAAAAGAATAGGCAAATAAAAGTAAGATGTTAAGTTTCTTTTTGAACGAATGGGAGCGATAGTTCCATACATTTTAAAAGCCAAAATATGCAAGTTTTTATTCATAACTTGTTTATTTTTGGCTTTTATTTTTCCAAGAATTTAAAAACCTCATTTACTTATGGTAAGGTTCACCATAGTAAATGAGGTTTTTTCTAGAGTAATTAAATTCGCTATTTAAGCCCTTTAATAAAAAATACATCGATGCAATATTCATTTACTTTCTTCAGATAAAGATCCTATTATTTATCGTCTATCATCCATTACATGAAACATAGCTTCAATACTGTTAGGAACCTTCCCTCTTTAAAATTCATGTTTTTCTATAAAAAAGGCATCCTAAAGAAGAAAGCGATGCATCAGATTCCAAGTTATTCCAAACTGTTATGAATACTACTCCACCTATGATTGAAGGGAGATTTGGTTGTGAAACTGTATCAAGTAAGAAAAGGGCAATTTGTTTATTATAACAATGAGTTACACAAGGTATATGGAGTAAAACCAATTTATAAACTATCCGTTCATCTTATTAAACTGAGGGATTTAACACAGCATATAACTAATGCAGCGAGTGTGGAAAGATACATCCCAAAGGAAAATGACAGCTTTATTTATAATCATAAGGTATATACGCTTAGGAATAATCAAAAACCTGTAGCGGGAAATTTGATTTTAATTAACAATCCGGACCCCGATACCCTCGATCACTACTCATTAAATGAAATTGAAGTAGTTGAAACTGTTGATAACAAAGGGGTAGTAACAAGTGATTTGAACGGAATCAAGCATACGGAGTATTTATTGATGTTACCCGGCCGTACTCCTGACAGCCATCCTATCGATTATAAAGACATGGTTAATTTTGAAGAAAACCTTGATGACGCCGGCCCTCAAATCGCTCATCCATACGGAGAACTATCAGCACAGTTGGGGGACATTTATAAAAAGAGGGATAGGGATATGTTAATCGAAGCTATGGTGGTTGGGATTAAAGGGCAAACCATTTATCTTGGAGGCGGTTTAGAGGTACCTCTTGAAGAGTTGATGGATACGGATAAGTGGGAATTTCAATATAATCCCTTTAATAACTGACAAAATTAATACCATTTAAACACTAATCTAAAATACAGTATTCTTCCACTACTAGGAGGTTTCTATGGATAGTAATAAATTAAAAGAAAATAGTGTTTTTATTATCTCATTATTACTTACCCTCATTTTCATTATATGGGGAGTTTTTTTTACAGGTAATCTTACCAAAGTCACCAACGCCGTTTATAATGGCTCCATTGATTACCTTGGATGGGTGTATCTTGGGGCCACTCTATTCTTTGTTTTTTTTTCTATTTACTTGATGTTTTCAAAGTATGGGAATATCCGGCTTGGCAGGAAAAATGACGAGCCTGATTTTAGTACCGGATCCTGGCTTGCCATGTTGTTCGGCGCGGGCATGGGAATCGGGATTGTGTATTGGAGTGTTGCAGAACCTGTAACTCATTACACAGCTCCACCTTACGGGAAAGCCTATACTTTGGATGCAGCCAATACCGCAATGAAATATACCTTTTTCCATTGGGGATTGCACCCATGGGCAATATACACAGTGATCGGTTTGGCCCTTGCATTTTTTCAATATAATAAAAGGCTTCCAGCGGCTATTAGCTCAGCATTCCATCCTATTTTGGGTGATAGGATCCACGGACCGATTGGCAAAACGATTGATATCCTTTCCATCTTTGCAACAGTTTTCGGTATCGCTACCTCTTTAGGGCTTGGAGCAATGCAGATTACAGCCGGAATGCATGATATTTTCGGCATTCCTAATACGCTATTTATACAACTGGTGGTCATTATCGTCGCAACTGTCCTTTTTATCATTTCTATTAATACGGGGTTGGAAAGAGGAATAAAGTACTTATCCAACGCAGCTATTATTTTATCAATTGCGATTATGGTGCTGATTTTGCTTGTCGGCCCAGCCTTGACTGTTATTAAAGTCTTTATTAATACGACAGGTCTATATATAAGTGACTTTATACCTATGAGTTTAAGGTTAAATCCTTTTGGTGAAGGAGAATGGATCGCTTCGTGGACCTTATTTTATTGGGCATGGTGGATTGCTTGGGCTCCCTTTGTCGGCATGTTTATTGCCAGGGTTTCAAAAGGAAGAACCGTTAAGGAGTTTGTGTTTGGCGTATTAATTGTTCCTACACTCGGAACATGTCTTTGGATGTCAGTATTTGGCGGTACCGCTCTTGAAATTGTTCAAAATTCTGGAAATCATAATTTGGCAAAACATATTGCCGAAAACGTGAACCTTTCTATCTTTACATTCTTTGATATGCTACCATTTAGTACCGTTTTAAGTATTATAGGGTTTGCCGTGATAGCCATTTACTATATTACAGTTGCAGATACCGCCACCTTTGTACTGGGAATGTTAAGCGAAGGCGGAACACTTAATCCTTCAAACAAGATTAAAATGACATGGGGTGTCATACAATCCGCTGTAGCTGCTGTGTTGCTTATAGCCGGAGGTTTGAACGTATTGCAAACAGCTTCTATTGCAGCTGCCCTTCCTTTTGCAATAATCATGGTCTTCATGTGCTATTCTTTGTTGCGAGGTTTAGAAAATGAATTAGAAGTACAAAGAGCCAATAAAAGAAGCGCGCCACATTCTTAAAAGAAAATTAAATTATAAATAAAATGCCTTCCTGATTGTGTCATTTGATCAGGAAGGTTTTTGTGTACCAGTATAGCCTAAATATTTTACACTTGGTTTTGGACAGTACGAAATTTCGAATAAAAAACGGTAGTCTTCTCAAGGAAATATTTACTGGAAGCACATCCTTGAATTATTGAAGAGAACAAAGATAATTTTAAAAATAAATCACCTCATTTACTTATGGTACGGTTCCCCGTAGCGTATCAAAATGAGGTTCTCTTGGATTACTAAAATCGAAGCAGCCAACTTAAAGTAACCAGCGAAAGTAAAATAAGCGGAGATTTTTCGGTTAGATACAAAATGGAGCTCGTTCCGGAGTATATAAGGGGAGGTTTTCCGATTATGCTAAGCTAAACCCCCCATTTTCACGTTTTTCGAGCCAATAGGCGGAATCTCTCCGTCTATTGAAGCTATTTTTTATTTTATTTACTAATTAAGCGAAATTTTTCCGTCTATTTATCAGATCGGGTGCTTAACCTGATCCCCCAACCGATAAAAGCGGATCCTCTTGATCCCAGATGCGGGAATCAACATCTTTTTATCGACTAGTTGAGAAAGTACTTTTTTTACCGTCTTGTCACTTAGCTTCAAATACTTCTCTACTTCTATGGGGGAAATGGCTTCTCCTTTTCGAATCGCTAGCCGAAGCACTTCCTTTTCGACAAAGGACAGAGATGTCTGGTCCAGTTCATCACCCATCCATCGGCCAATCACTTGCTGAACAATCTGTTGGCATCGACGAGGCTGCTCTTTCACTTGGTCATAAGAAAAGCGTATCACGGTCCATCCGTCAATCACCAACTGGTTTTGACGTTCCAGGTTGTCGGAAAATTGCCATCTGCTTATGTTCTTTAGGTGAGGGCCATACCCATCGACCTCAAGGCAAATCCGGATGGCGGGACGAATATAAGCAAAATCCAAATACCTTTTGCCATCCTTGAAATCATCGACTTCATATTCTGGATGAAGATACCTAAAATGGTAAAATGAAGGCCACCACACTTGCTTCAAAAACAACTCTTCAGCCTGGTTGTGACCTTCTTGCAAGCGCCGCAACCGTTCACCGGTTCTTGCCTGCAAGTGAGCATTCAAAAAGGCCTGGTATTCTTCTTCAAATCCCATAGCATCACCCTCCTCTTATTCAATGGTCATATCTTTTACAGCAAACAAAATTCAGTGGACAAACCTTAACAAATTGGGAAACCGTCTTTCCTCCATTTCTTCTACTATCAAATTTTGCATACATTCGATGCCACAAATGAATCATTTGAACTTCGAGCAGATTTTTAAAATGAATGAGTGCGAATGCGAGTGAAAAAAGAGGTTTACTGTGGCTTCAATGGGAGAAAGTAAAAGGCAAATAAAGACTTGCGGAGTAGCTATTATAGAATATTTAGAGAAGAATTTGAGGTAGAACTATTTTTAGTTTAATAGAGTTCTTAAAATTGTCAATCTACTTTCTTTATATTTCAACAATCCATTCTTATCATTTCTATTTCCGTTAAGAAAACTTATTATGTTCTAGCCTCCCCAACCTTAAGGAGAGGCATTTAACTAAAAACCTCATTTATTTATGGTACGGTTCCCCCCGATTAATCCGAAAAGCCCGATATATCTGCTCCACCAAGATCAATCTCATCAGTTGGTGCGGAAAGGTCATTTTTGAAAAGCTTAGCTGCTCGTCTGATCTTTTCAAAACTTCATCGCTTAGGCCAAGGGACCCGCCTATAACGAAAGCGACTTTGCTTTTTCCGTATGTGGCCAGCTTATCAAGGCTTTCTGCGAGTTCTTCCGATGACTTCAGCTTTCCGTTAATAGCTAAAGCAATGACATAAGCATCTGGATTAATTTTCGCCAGGATTCGTTCTCCTTCTTTTTGCTTCACCTGAACCATTTCTGTTTCACTTAATTCCTCTGGTGCTTTCTCGTCTGACACCTCAATAACATCGACTTTTGCATAGCTTCCAAGGCGCTTTAAGTATTCTTCTATCCCTTGTTTCAGGTATTTTTCTTTCAATTTGCCAACCGTCACGATTGAGATATTCACAGTCATCCCCACTTTACAAACAAATTACAAACAGTTTACAAACAAGATATCCACAGAAGTTATCCACATATTCACATCGCAATCCACATTTAGTAGGCGATCATTCGTTCGCTACAATATATACAGCAGGTTGTCCACAGTATCCACAAGAAAACCCCGAGTTTTCCACAGCCTCCAGCTTCTCTAATTGTGGTGCTGTTTCATACTCATCCACCGCTTCATCTAGCGCTAATTCTACATGTTCACTACAGCAATACTTCATTTTTCCAAATCCCTTCTTGGCTTTTTATATTTTTATCATTCGCTAAAAATCTAAATTTAAATTATCCACAGACCATTTTAACATAAAAAACAGGAAGCATTTGCTCCCTGTTCATCTATCCACAAGCCGTTACAATGTTTCTCCGCCTAATTTTAATGTTGTTTCCTGAAGCTTTCCATCGCGGTAAAACTTAACCTTCATTTCATCGCCGACCTTCTTTTGATTGTAAAGGTGCTTTCGGAGATCGACAGCATCGCGAATTTCCTTGCCATCCATTTCGACAATGACATCCAGTTCCTGCAAGCCTGCTTTATCAGCAGCAGAGTTAGGCTGAACTCTCTTAATCGCCACACCATAGGTCACATCTTTTGGCAGCCTCAATGTATTCTGCTGATGATTAGAAGGAATCTCGTTTACAGATGCTAACTCTACACCCATTACCGGGCGCTTAACTTCACCTGTCTTTTCTAAATCATCAATAATCGGAGAAGCATAGTTAATCGGGATCGAAAGCCCGATTCCTTCAACCGCATTTTGTGCGATTTTCATGGAGTTTATTCCGATGACCTGTCCCTCAATATTGATTAATGCTCCACCGCTGTTTCCAGGGTTGATTGCGGCATCTGTCTGCAGGACCTCTGCCTGCCAGTCGGGTGTTCCATCCTGATTGATATCAACTGGAATGGCCCGCTCTGTGCCGGAAATAATGCCTTGTGTAACAGAGCCCGAGAAAGTTAGTCCAAGGGGATTACCGATTGCAATAACTGGTTCACCTGGCTTAAGCTTATCGGAGTTGCCGAATTCAGCAACGACCTTTATTTTATCAGCAGGTACCTCAAGTACAGCAAGGTCGGTCCAAATATCACTGCCAAGAAGCTTTGCGGGAATTTTTGTGCCGTCGCTAAGACTGACTTCTAGTTCAGTGGCATCAGCAACCACATGGTGATTGGTTACGATATAGGCTTTATCGCCGGCCCTTTTATAAACAACGCCTGAACCTGTTCCACCTGATTCCTGTGTCTGTCCCCAGAAGGTCGTGCTTTGCTGGATATTCGTTATGCCTACTACAGCATCACCGGCTTTGTCGACAGCTTTGGTAATTCCTGAATAAACATCGATGGAGACATTCCTAGTGGAAGTAGTACCGTCCTCAGAGGTCTTTTCCTCATCTGTTACTGCTGTTTGATTGTTAGGTTCAATTTTATAGGGGAGTACATCTAATTTAGATAAGGTCGGGATTGTGAAAATAACCAATAATGCCCCAATGATTGCACCTAACAGGCTGGCTAAAAAAGTTCCGCCCCTTCTGCCGCTTTGCGATTTGTACCGGCTTTGATGATCTTGATCATAATAACCCAATGCCCACCAACCCTTTCATTGAACAATTATCTTTTACATATCAATTATACAAATTATTATACTACCTCTATCATTAATTACTAAATCCTAAGCCCATTTCATGATTATAGCCAATCAAAAAAGGAGTAAAAGCATCCTTTTAACAGATACCTTTACTCCTTCATTATTAAACATATTAAATAGCTGTCAGCGCGGTAGGAGTCTTAGGATCTGTATCTATCAAATCGAATTGTTCTCCTACAATGATTCCGTGGCTTTCCAATGTCTGAGCGACGGACATCCTTGCAAGCTCCTTCATATTGTTATCCAGGCTTAAATGGGCAAGATAAATCTGCTTTGTGTTATCGCCGGCGACTTCACTCATTGCTACCGCAGCATCCTCATTCGATACATGGCCGTAGTCACTAAGAATTCGGCGTTTAACACTCCATGGATATCTTCCCATTCTCAGCATTTGAACATCATGATTGCTTTCAAATACATAGGCATCAGCATTGGTGATGATTCCCTTCATCCTGTCGCTTACATAGCCTGTATCTGTAATCAGCACTAATTTCTTTCCGTCTTTATGGAACACATAAAACATTGGCTCGGCAGCGTCATGTGACACCCCAAAAGATTCTATATCCAAGCCGCCGAAGGATTTCACCGTTTCCATATCAAAGCTGAACTTCTGGTCTAGCGGGACTTCCCCAATCAAGCCGTCCATCGCTTTCCATGTTTTTTCATTCGCATAGATCGGCAGCTTATATTTTCGGGCAACGATTCCTATGCCTTTTATATGATCGCTATGTTCATGCGTCACAAATATTCCAGAGAGGTCTTTCATATCGCGGCCAATTTGCTTAAATAAAGCCTCCATTTGCTTGCCGCTCAATCCGGCATCTACCAAAAAGGATTGGCCCTCCGTCTCCACATAGATCGCATTTCCCGTACTCCCACTGGCGAGAACACTAAAATGCAATGTCATATCTCTCACTCCGTTGTTTGATTTTCACCGTCAGTCAATGGAATAACCCGTCCTTCAAATGCATGGACAAAAAGGTTCTCCTTGCCGTCCACGACAAGCCTCCACGTAGGTGTTACCACATGTGAGGCGGTCAGCGAGACGAGTGTCGAGTATCCCAGTTCAACTTTGGTAATTTCGCTTTTTGGCTTCAGCAGCCCCTTTTTATAAAGAGTTTCCATCGCTCTTAATGGTGTCAGCAATTCCTCTTCATCTGAAAGCTGCTCATCAATGACTTCCAAATAGGTCTGCCTAAATGAAACCACTTCATTATTTTCATTAAAATACAAGGTCAATCTTGCATTGCTGTTATAGTAAAAAGTTTTATTATCATACTGCTGGTAATAAGTAATAGTCTTGGTTTCGTCATCCTTTTTCCAAAACTTATACTGTTCACCAGAAAAGATATTCGACTTAATGAATCCAGAGAGTTCCGCCGGTTCAAATTTACTTGAAAGCTTGATTGGCTTTGCAAGCTTAGCTTCTATAGCGGTTCCATCACCAAGATTGATTACCTGTCCCTTTGTTTTATCCAGTTCTTCGTTCTTAAACACTTTTGTCCTAACACTGATATAACGTTCCTTCTTTGTTTCAGGAAGTTCAGGATATCGAATGGAATCATTCTTAAGCTTTTCTTCTAGAGAAGCCTCTTTAATGATTTCGTACTGGGCGGCATCCCTTGTGTTCATGAATTGATAAACTAAATAGATATTCAGGACGAGGAATGTCAGAATAAAGATTGTTTTAATTCTACTCCAATCCATTCTTCAGTCCCTCCTCCCAGACCAGCTCGTGCCATTCTTGTTCATATTGATAAAACCACCCTGGCTCTAACAGGATCAAAGGCGAATCCCCTGGTCCCTGCGTCATATAATAACCAGGCATAAGATTTTCAAGCAAATCAGGATTGAAATCTTTCCTTTTCTCCAAAAGTTCCAACGCTTTAAGGCCAGATGGCAGCTTTTTCGTTTTCACATCCGGATTCAATGGCAATTCCAAATGGAATCCTGGACGAATGTATCTGCTTATTTCTAATTGGCCCCACTGCTGTTCGATTTCAGACATGCCCATTTGGTTAAAAATAGGATAGCCTTCCTTACTGTATAGCCTGAAAAGGACTCTCTGGTTAAAATCATCCTTGTACACATAACGGTATGCTTCTGTCCAACCGCCATGACTGTTTACAAATTCGATACTCTTTTGAAGAACATTGCTAGTTCCAATCACAGATTCACGATCGCGGATTGGATTCACATAATAAATCATATTCGTCTGGCTATCAACCGTCATTTTACTGGCATCATCGGTATATTCTTCACCATAATCAGATACACTTCTCTGGACAAAACTTGGGTCCTTGAAAAGAGCTTCCTTGAACTTCTCGGAGTCCAGCGGATTTTGATAATACGTGTATTTAACCATGTCGGTTGGATCAGACGGCAAATAGATTCGCTTAATATCAGAAATATCATGCTCGAAATATGGCGCCAGCCTGCCCGCATTCTTATAATAATTAGCCGCAAAATCATTAATGAATGAAGGATTTACATTGCTTTCATAGACTTGCTGATTCCTCTGCGAATAAAAATAGATGATCCCTTCTTGCTTCTGCTGGGTTTCAGTTTTTATGATAATGCGGTCAAAATCAAATTTCGGCAAGTCTTTATCATCGATATTCAAGACTCTTTTATACAGCTCGATTGGGACTTCATCCGGAAAAATAATCTCTGTGTTTGCTCCCTGGGCAATCCTTTGATTGAAGTCAGAAATTCGCCCCGGATATTTTTTCACATCGTAAAATTTCCACTTCGTAATGACATTCATGATTTTATCTATATGGTCATTATCAATGGCACCATATTGTTTTCCCTCAACGTGGTATATGACCTGGTGAGGCTTTACAATTTTTCTTATTTCCTTTTGTGTAGCAATGCTTACCTCATTAACAGTCTTTTGATTGCCGACACTTTCATAGTTGGGCTGGTAAGTCCAAATATTCCAGGTCAAAATACCGCTGAGAAGAACGAGAAAAGTTAAGATTGCTGTTTTTATGTTTTCATATGTCATGACCAATCATCCTCTTCACTCCGGTCATAAGGAAGGGTGAAAAAGATGGTTGTCCCTTTTCCTTCCACACTATTTGCCCAAATTCTTCCCCCATGGGCATTAACCATTTCCTTCGCAATCGCCAGTCCCAGTCCTGTTCCTCCCAGTTTGCGTGTTCTGGCTTTATCCACGCGATAGAAACGGTCGAATATTTTATCAAGATTATCCTTAGGAATTCCTACACCTTCGTCAGAAATGCTGATGGTAATTTTATCTTCCATTTCTTTTGTGCGGAAGGTGATCGTCCCACCTTCTGGCGAATACTTCATGGCATTTGAAATAATATTGTAAAGGACCTGCGTAATCTTGTCCTCATCCACTTCTACAAACATCGCGTCTTCCGGAATCTCCCTGACGAACGTGACGTTTTGGTTTTTTGTCATTTCAAACCTGTCGATAATTCGGTTGAAAAAGACCGGAAAGTTCACCCATTCCCTAGAAAGACGATAATCGACACTGTCCATTTTGGAAAGCTGAAGCAAATCATTAACAAGACGGATCATCCGCTCAGTTTCAGTCTGGGTGATATCAAGGAAATTAGGCGCAATTTCTTCGTCCTTCCAAGCTCCTTCAGCCAATGCATCCAAATAACTTCGCATCGTCGTTAATGGTGTCCGCAGCTCGTGAGAAACGTTCGCAACGAACTCGCGTCTCTCCAGATCAATCTTTTCTTGTTCCGTTATATCATACAGAACGGCAATCAAACCATTCACAAAACCACTTTCCTTTTGGATAATCGAAAAGTTTGCCCGTAAAATAAACGGCTTGCTTTTTGTACTGTAATCAAGGACGATTGAGTCTTTTTCCTGAAGGAGATCTTCAAATGTATAATTTTCATCGAGCCCAAGTACAGATACGATTGGCTGTGAAAGAACTGTTTCACGTGAAACACCAAGCATTTGCGCTGCTGGCTCATTAATCAGGATAATCCGCCCTTTGCGGTCAGTAGAAAGAACACCATCGGTCATATAAGAGATAACAGAAGATAGCTTCCTCTTTTCTCCCTCTGTGGTAGCCTGGGCTTCCTGAAGCTTTTTGGTCAGATTGTTAAAGGTAATCGCCAGTTGACCAATTTCATCATAGCCATATACCTTAACCTTCCGTGAAAAGTTCCCTCTTGTCATTGCCAAAGCCTGTTTACGCATGTCCGAGATCGGCCTGGTGATCGTCTGGGCAAGCAGGACACCAAGTATGGCAGTGAAAAGAAGCGCAATCGCTGTTCCAGTGGCCAGGATCTTGTTAATGTCCTTCATCTGCGTGAATATATTTTCGACTCTAGCTACTAAGTAGACAGCGCCGATCGCTTCATTGTTATGCATGATTGGAGTTGAGAGGACCCACACTCTCTTGCCTGACTTATTGTCCATCTGGATGACATCCTCATCTTCTTCAAAAACGATGGACCGCTTTATTTTCAGGTCGGTGGTCCTTTGCCCTACAAGCCCCTGATTCGTGAGGCTGGAGGTTCCGAGGATTTTAAAGCTACCGCCATCTATGACCCTTATTTCAGATATATCTGAGGTTTTATAATCCTTTAAAATCTCTTTAATGGCTTCTTCCTTTGTCGGATCCTCTTTCCCACGTTCCTTTAGCAGCTCTTCCTGAATATCATAGACTAACAGGTCCACACGAGACTTTACGGAATCCTGATAGTTTGTCATTAAGGTTGTCTCTAGTTTACGGACAAAATATACGCCTATTATTTGCATGGCAACTAAAATAAGCAATACATAGATAATCACAAATTTAAGATGTATGGACCGAAAAAAACCTACTTTCTTCATCCTCGCTCCTTACTCCTGCTCAGAGTTTCTCAAATAGTAGCCTACTCCTCGTCTTGTCACGATCCATGTCGGATGACTAGGGTTATCTTCTATTTTCTCACGGAGTCGCCTTACAGTGACATCCACCGTACGGACATCTCCATAATAGTCATAGCCCCAGACAGTCTGAAGCAGGTGTTCCCTCGTCATGACTTGTCCAATATGCTTCGCCAGGTAGTGAAGCAATTCGAATTCGCGGTGCGTCAATTCAATTGTTTCGCCTCTTTTGGAAACAACATAGGCATCCGGATGGATCGTAAGTGAACCAACTGTAATCTCATTGGATTCCTCTTCTTGATCTGCCTGTATAGCAATTTGCTGGTGCCGGCGCAGGTTGGCTTTTACCCTGGCAATTAATTCCCTTGTGCTGAATGGCTTGGTTACATAATCATCCGCACCAAGTTCAAGTCCTAAAACCTTATCAATTTCAGAGTCTTTAGCCGTCAGCATGATGATCGGCATTTCATATTTCTTGCGGACCTCACGGCATACTTCCATGCCATCACGCATTGGCAGCATAATATCAAGCAAGATTAAATCCGGTTGGATTTCCTCTACCATTTCAATTGCCTGGTTTCCATCATAAGCGCAATAAACATCATAGCCTTCTTTTTTCAAGTTGAACTGTAAAATATCTGCAATTGGTTTTTCGTCATCTACAACCAAGATTTTTTTCTCCATACCAATTCTCCTTTTTTAGCCAAAATAAATCCCTGTATAAATTTTTGTTTACTTTATGGCCTGTTAAACTTGCCTATTTCTTTCTATTACAGGATCTAGCCTTCTTTATAATAATCCTATCTTATCTATTTTACTTTAAATCAGCAAAAAACTGAATTTATCTGTTATATAACTTCTCTTCTTCTCTTCCCAATTGTACCAATCCTGCCCATTATAAGAAAAGCGCAAGCGCCTTGGTCAGCCCCGACAAGCG
>NZ_JBALSS010000005.1:0-126 GCF_036967045.1 Bacillus sp. JJ1609
TAGCCTCAAATACGGCACCTGATGGTTTGACCGGAACAGTCACCGTCACCTATGGAGGAAAAGAGACGGTCATAAATGTCCTGGTAAAGAAAACAGAAGTCACGGTGGGAAGCCTGACAGCAAGTC
>NZ_JBALSS010000005.1:435-5517 GCF_036967045.1 Bacillus sp. JJ1609
ATGTAACCCTGGATAGTACGACCAAGTATGTGAGCAGTGACAGCCGAATTGTAATAAATAATGGATCAGTAGTGGCATCGAATCTTGCCCCTGATGGATTGACAGCAATGGTCACCTTCACATACGGAGGAGTTGAGACAGCCATAAATGTACAGATTAAGAAAACAGAAGTAATAGTAGAGAGCCTTACAGCTAGCTCTGAAAACATAATATTGGCCCCAGGAGAGACTGTGCCATTTACGATTACAGCAAACTTGAGTGATGGAACAACGAAAAATATAACTCTTGATATTTTGACTAAGTATATTAGCAGTCATAGCCGAATTGTAATAAATGATGGGACGATAGTGGCGTCAAATCTTGCTTCAAATGGATTGACCGCAACCATTACTGTTACCTATGATGGCGTAGAAACAACTATAAATGTGCAGGTAAAGCTCTAGAAAAATTTTTTTCTAGAAAAGTAGATATAACTGTTTTACCATAGAGGTTTGTCTTTTAGACAAACCTCTATTTTGAATGAAGAAAGAAATAATAAATAATAAAATATTTAAACCGGCCTCGTTTTTTATAACAGTAATATTGTGAATATCCTCTCGGGTTAACATGAATTGGTAACTCATATTGTTTTGTATATTGGGAGATAGAGGACAGCCTTCAAAATTTGCGAACCATTTTTTAATAAAAACAGTGTTAACCTATGCTAAAGACACAGGAATAAATAATCATGACTTTCGACCTATTAATTTAAAGGTTTAAAACCCTTATAATAGACTAAAACTCACAGAAATCCAAAGTGAAAAAGGCAAACTATGGGAAACTGTAGGACGCAAAGCCAAGGGCCTGTTCTGCTTAAAGAGGAATTTAAGTGGATGGTAGCCGGTTGCCGCAAGGATTCATAGTCTATTTACCTATGAACCTTGTTTAAGGTTCTTTTTTATTTGGAGTTCTGTCCAAAAGGTGGACTATGCAATGAAAGGTTTTTTCTACAGGAAGATAACGTTGTTAGCACTAATCCTTATTGTGTTGCAAAATTTTATTCCTCTTCTAAATGCATTTGCTGACTCTAACGCATTGCCTCCGAGCAATCTGGCAACGCAGTATGTCACTCCGGATGACGTGAAGCTTACGTGGTCTGCAGTTTACGGCGCAACAGGTTATAACGTTTATGAAATTACCGATGGGCAGCTATTGCTTCGTGACAAAACAACTACAGCCGGCTATACCCTTAATAATTTGGCTGAGGGCTCTTATCGCTATGTTGTTTCCACGTTAAGTTTTGATGGGGAATCAGGCCCGAGTGCACCTGTATCTATTGAAATTGAATATCCAGGTATGGCAGTGCCTTCTCAACCTTCCTATACAGTTACCAACGGAAATGATATTACCCTTACGTGGGGAGCAGTTCAATATGCTGAAAAGTATAACATCTACCAAGTTTCTGAAGACGGCAGTCAGTCACTTATTGCCTCACCGGCTGCTAGAACATATAAAATATCCAATTTGCCAGAAGGGAAATATTCTTATGCTATTTCAGCGTTGAATTCTTTGTATGGTGAATCAGTTCTTTCCGAGTCCGTTTCGGTGGACCTTGTTTACCCTGCAATGGCAGTACCTAATAACTTTACTTACTCTTTATCAAATGGTAACGATATCACCCTGAAATGGAATTCAGTAACATATGCGACGAATTACAAGTTATTTGAATTGACCAACAATGAGAAAATATTAAAAAGTACTATTACAGGAACAAGTACTAAATTAACAGGTTTGTCTGCTGGTGAATATATTTATGAAATACGTTCTAATAGTGATCGGTTTGGAGAATCCGCTGAAGGTAGCCAGCTAAAAGTAGTAATAGGCGATGTCGTAATGCCAGCTCCTAAAGACTTAAGCTTTAAGCTACAAAACATAAATGATATCGTCCTGGCCTGGAGCAGTGCTCCTAATGCGAATAGCTACAAAGTTTATCAGATTTTAGATGGAGAACAGGTTCTAAAGAGCACAGTTACCGGAACAAACTATACTGTAGTCAATGCACCTGAAGGTAATCATGAATATGAAATTCACTCTTTTTCTAATACTTATGGTGAATCTGAAAATGGGAGCAACGTAACGGTCCCTGTTATTCATCCGAAAATGCTATCGCCTAATAATTTGACAGAAACAGTTAAAGATGACAAAGATCTTACTTTATCCTGGGATGCTGCCGAAAACGCAACAAACTATAAAGTTTATCAATTAATCGACGGCAAAAAGGTTTTGAAAACTACAACGAGCTCAAGGAGCATTACATACTCCAATTTGACTCCAGGGGAATACAGCTATGTTGTACATTCCTATTCATCCAGATTTGGAGAATCTGAAGATGGCGCTACATTGACCGTTATGGTCAAAGGCAAAACGATGTTACCTCCAGCAAATCTGTCATACACTGTGACAAATGGGAATGATATAAAACTTAGCTGGACTGCAGCGGAGAATACTACTAACTATAAAGTCTATCAGGTTATAGACGGAGTAAAAGTTTTAAAAAACACATTGACTGGAACTTCTATCACTTATTCGAACCTTCCTGAAAATAACTATCAATATGTAGTTCATAGTTATTCATCTCTCTTTGGTGAATCAGAAATTGGAGCAGAACTGAAGTTTTCATTAGTGCATCCTACATTGGAGAATCCAGAGGATGTTAGCTTTAAAATTGTTAACGGCAATGACTTGTCCCTTAGCTGGACGGCTGCTCAGTATGCAACAGGTTATAAGGTATACGAAGTTGTAGAGAATGCAAAAATCCTTAAATATTCTGGTTCTGCTTTGAGTGCAACCATCGCGAAACTTTCTGTTGGAGAACATTCCTTTATGGTACATTCTTTTAGCAGCCGTTTCGGGGAATCGCCTGAAGGAACTAAACTGACAGTAACAATTGAAAATTATACAATGGAGGCACCGTCTAATTTAATCCAAAACATAACGAATGTAAATTCACTTTCACTCAAATGGGATCAGGCTTTGTATGCGAATGGCTATAAAATTTATGAGGTTATGGATGGCTCGAGAGTCCTAAAAAGCACCGTAGCAGGCACTTCAGCAACTATATCCAACATCACTGAGGGTAAACACCAATACCAGATTCATTCTTATAGCGATCGTTTCGGTGAATCACCAGAAGGACTTCCGGTAACTGCGGAAGTTGTTTTTCCGGAAATTCAAGCACCTAAAAATTCCACCTACAATATTCAAAATGGCAATGACGTTGTGCTGAAGTGGGAGGCTGCCGAGTATGCTACTTCTTATAAGGTCTATGAAGTTATTGACGGCCTAAAGGTTTTGAAGGCATCGGCTTCTGGTATCTCTGCAGCTATTGTAAATGTCCAGGAAGGTAGGCATTATTATGTTGTCCATACTGTAAGTTCGCGTTTTGGCGAATCTGCTGAAGGAAGTATATTGTCAGCAGAAGTCATTTTTCCAGAGATGCAAGCACCAGAGAATTTAACCCATACTATTGTTAATGGGAATGATATTTCACTTAAATGGAATGCTTCCGCTTATGCGAATAGCTATAAGATATATCAAGTGGTCAATGGCGAAAAGATACTGAAAACAACTGTTACAGGTACTACAGCTGTTTTGAGCAATATGTCAGAGGGAAATTATTTATTTGAGGTTCATGCAATAAGTACCCGTTTTGGAGAATCTCTTGAAGGAATATCAACTTCATTTGACCTTATTTTCCCGGTTATGCAAGCTCCGGGAAATCTCAACTATAACATTATTAATGGGAACGACATTGTATTGATATGGAATAGTGCTTCCTATGCAACTTCCTATAAAGTTTATAGAGTTGTGGATGGGCAGAAGGAGCTTTTTAGGACAATTACAGGAACTTCTGTAAGTATTGCCAATATGCCGGAGGGTGATTACAAGTATGAAGTTCACTCCTTTAGCAGTCGTTTTGGGGAATCGCCAATCAACAGTGAAATTAGCTTCAAGTTGACCTGGCCGGTTGTCCAGCCTCCGAAACTTTCAGGAACCACTTTTAATGTCAACAATATCACTTTGACATGGCCTGCAGTTACCTGGGCAAATGAATATAGGGTTTACAAAGTAACAGATGGCAAAAAAGAATTAATCTATAAAGGAACAGCCTTAAGCTATAAAGTATACAATCTTAGTGAAGATACACATTCCCTGGAGGTTACAGCCTACAGTACCCGTTTTGGGGAATCAGAACCTTCTAACCAAATAACTGAAACAATTATTTATCCTAAAATGGAAACACCGAAAGCGAATTTAATTGTGCTTGATCAAAAGAGCGCAAGAATCTATTGGGATTTCGTCACATATGCGAACGGCTACAACATTTACGAATTTATCGATGGAAAACCTGTATTAGTAGCTGAGAAAGTCAATAACTTGTCTTATACACTAACGAATCTATCTTATTCTAACCACCTTTATTACGTAACGTCCTACAGCAACTCGTTCGGAGAATCTGATCCATCCGAAACTGTTTTAGCTAAATTGATCATCGATGAAGAAGCACCTGTTACGACTGCAGATGCTAAAACTGAGTGGACAAATCAATCCACTACAGTAAACCTTACTGCTACCGATAACGAAACAGGCGTTAAGGCAACTTTCTATTCTTTTGACGGGATTAACTTTGAAGAAGGAACATCCTTCATGGTTGATAAAGAAGGAGTTAATACTGTTTACTACTATTCAGTGGACAATGTTGGTAATAAGGAAAATGTAAAAAATGTAGAAGTGAAGATTGATAAAACAGCACCACAATCTTCTTCAGACTTGATGGATCAATGGAATACAGCGGATGTTAAGGTTCAATTATCATCAGCCGACAACCTTAGTGGTACGGCGAGAACGTTCTACTCTGTAGATGGATCTGAATATATCGAAGGCACCTCATTTATAGTTAGTGGCGATGAACTACATCGAGTTGCTTACTACAGTATTGACAACGCGGGAAATAAGGAAGAGGTTAAATTCAAAACAGTAAAGAAAGATGGTGAAGCACCTGCTACCACTTCCGATATTTTAGACCAGTGGAACCAAACTGAA
>NZ_JBALSS010000005.1:5639-23724 GCF_036967045.1 Bacillus sp. JJ1609
ACAGTAAGCGGAGATAAAAACCACGAAGTTTCTTATTACAGTATGGATAGTGCTGGGAATAAAGAAGAAGTTATAACACAATCACTGAAAATTGATAGTGAAACACCTGTCACTACTTCAGATATTGAAGACCAGTGGAATCAAACTGAAATTAAAGTGGAATTGTCTGCAATAGACAACCTAAGCGGAGTTGCTAAAACATATTACTCTGTAGATGGCTCTGATTATGTTGAGGGTACATCGTTCACAGTAAGCGGAGATAAAATCCACGAAGTTTCGTATTACAGTGTGGACCATGCTGGGAATAAAGAAGAAATTAAATCTCAAAAAGTAAAAATTGACGGAGAAACTCCTAAGACTTCAGATAATCATTCAGAAATTTGGGCCAAAACGGATGTGGAAGTAGTATTGAAAGCTGAGGACAACCTAAGTGGTGTATCGAAAACGTACTACTCAATCAATGGATCTGAATACACGCTGGGAACAAACTTTAAAATAACAAAAGAAGGTATTAATGAAGTTAAGTATTACAGCGTTGATGTTGCTAGAAATAAAGAAGACATTAAGACAATCCTGGTTAAGGTTGATATGACAGCACCTGTTATCAATGCTGGCATCAATGAGGAGTATATGCTTGGTTCCGAATTTGGAATCTCATACTCAACAGTAGAAGAGCATTCAGGAGTGGCAGTTGAGGAAGTGACCCTTAATGGAGTTGCTTATAAAAATGGCGACACAGTAAACCTCGATGAACCGGGCGTATATACTTTAACCATTAAAGTAACTGACCACGCAGGCTGGACAACAACATTCGAAAAAGAATTTGTTGTGTACATTCCGTTAACCCTGGAAGTCCTGCCAAAAGTGATCAAAGGGAACAAAGGCATCTTCACAGTTAAAGCCAACTTGCCTCAAGAGTTTAGCGGTTCGACATTTGCAGTTTCAACAGCAACATTAAATGGAGTGGCTCCTAAGCTGGATAATAACGGCTTAACGAAGCAAGCTGAAAAAGGTCATTTTAAATTTGAGCGCGAAGACTTTGACTGGAAACCGGGCAAGGTAGAACTTCAATTCCGTTCATATCTTGAAAATGGATACCTGGTAGTTGGTTCAACTATAGTTGATGTAAAGTAAAATCGAGGCTCCTCATTTTGAGGAGCCTTTCTTTTTACACATATTTTAAAGCAGCCGGGAAAATCCTCTTGCTATTTATACCTCAAACATAATCCTTTCTGCCTCATCAGGGAGGTTTAACAATAATAATTGGTCCCTAAAATAAGCCTTTACCTCATCATTGTCAAAAACTAAGCCAAATGACTGTACATCACGAATGAAGGCAAGTTTAGCTTCTGGTGGGACACCTTCCAAAAAAAATTTTACCTTATCAATCTCCAATGAACTGTCTCTATTAAGATCAAATGCTGGATGTTCCATTGTATTAGAAATATTATTTACAACTCCTACACCATCATTAGTGGGAACCACAATTTCTTTCGTTCTTTCATCCTTAACACTTTTTAAATACGAATAAATATCATTCATAGGTTCCAACTGAAAGGTATCCCTGAAAATTGTCCTTACATGCAGAGTACTTACATCCTCTAGAATATTTGAATCTTCATGTCCCACCTCTTTGCAGTAAACTTGATTTGAACTGATATCAAGTAAATTTAGAGATGCAGGCGCGTAGCATAACATCCTCATAAAATCCCTCAGGTTCCATGCGACTATTTTTACCGGGTCATCAAAATCCATTGGACTCACACGTACAATATACGCGTTCTCTAAATCCTCCACCAAACCAAAGTCGGTAAGAAATCCATAATGGATGCCGTCCATTCCGGGACGGGCAAAAGATATTAAGTCAACAGGAGTATTTAGATAGCGCTCACCAACTTCATCATTTGAAAAGTAATAGCCTAATAAATCTTCATATGGCAGCAATCTTTTTTGATGAAGGTCTGCTTGTAAGTCGATTAATTGTTTTAGTGTCTCGGGTGCAGAATATTTTCCAAAATTTAAATTGCCCACGTTTTACTCTCCCCTAATAGTATGCTCTCCACTTATGTTTCTGACTGGAAGACCAATAACCTGCTAGAATAAGCTATTTTTTCAACAGACATTGAAAAAATTCCCATTATAGTAGGTGAAAATTCTCATTCAAAAACTTTAACGGAAGCCGATACAAAGAATAGATATATTCGTGCGGAGTGTGTTGTTATGCAAGTAACCAATCATTCGGTTTCAAGACAGTTAAATGAAAGTCAAACTCGCATTAACCCTGGGGAGGTTACTCCTGTTCTGGTAAAAGACAGGTTAGGTGCGAATGAAGCGGTCGTGATGATTAAAGGTCAGGAATACAGAGCTGAGTTTGAAGAATCAGTGCCAGCTGCAGACCGATTAGTTGCAGAAGTTATTCGAACGCCTGAAAAAGGGAAGGTCCTATTACGCCAGGCCGGTGTAAGTTCAGCGGCTAAACCGATTGAAGACCAATCAATTGATGTTCGTCTACTAAAAGTAGGGATTGATCCTTCTAAAAAAGTTGATCTAAAGAATGCAGTCCAAATTCTTGATGCGAAGTCTATTCCATTAACAAAAGACAATTTCGTCGCGTTAAATAGATTCATAAATGAAGCGCAAGGAACAATACAGGAAAAAATAGAAGCAGTAAAAGTTATTGCCCAAAAGAACCTTCCAGTAAGTTTAAATCATTTAAATGCGATACATATTGCTTTGCACGGTCCAGCTTTAAAAGATACTTTGCTAGAACTTACAGGGGGAAAAGAAATTGAATTTGATTCTCCTGTAAAGAATTCCGTTTCAATGAAAGAATTACAAATTAATAAAGTGAAACCAAATAAGAATGACGGGAACCCCCTCGAAAAAACTATTGAACTAGTTTTGCAGCAGCTAAAAAAAGGAGCAATATCAATAAAAGATATTGAATCAATAACCGTTGCAATTGCAAAAAACACTAATCCAGAATTGCAAAAGCTGAATCAGGAAATTGTAAAGGCTTTACAGATTCAGGTAGCAGGTGCTGAACGCATTTCTCAAGCCGAAATGTTGAACAATAATAATTCTACAGAAGAACTTAAAGTTAAGTTGGAGCAGTTAAGGGCTGATGGTATTAAATTACAGCAGATTTCCCAGGCAAGACTTTCAAAATCGCTGGAAACCCTTGCACTTTTATTGAAGGAAATACCGGCTGACACCGGTAATGATCAAGACCTTGTTAAACTCCAATCACTTGTTAAAGAGGTGCAAAAGGAACCGTCGATATCAAAGGTACTTCAAGTTGTAAGTGAAGCCCTTGAGGAGCTCGGTGATCAAAATAATATTGATCTTACTCTATTGAAATCAGCCTATGAAAAAGCACAAAGGCTTTCAGATCAGGGCAGGGAACTAGCGGCTCGGAAGGTGCTTGCCGAAGCGATCAATCAGCTGGAGAAGGATAATCCAATTTTACAAAAAGGTGCCGACTCAATAACCCTTACCGAAGCAGATCAGTATGCCATCAATGAATCATTGCAGGCGCTCAGCCTTCAGTCAAAGTCCATATTGGTGACGGAGATAACCAAGAAGCTTTCGCAAATGGCGATTGATTTTAAAAAGGTTAAACAGGAGATCACGAAAAGTCTAGATCATGTTTCACTGTTGCTGGACAAGGGCGGCAGCAAGGTGAATGCAAAGCAGACGCTTGATGCGGCAATTAATAAGCTGGATAACGCGATTCTTAAAAGTAATTTCATGCTTTATACCGATATGTTGACCGAGAAGAAGATGCTGACTGCAAGTTCCCGGTTAACGGAAGCTCGAAATCTTTTGGCAAAGGGTGACTATAGCCAGGCGAGCCAGATTGTAACAGAAGTAAAGGCGGTATTGGACCAGACTATCTTTAAGCCGTCCACTACAAGGGTGCAGCATTTTGTATCAGAACAAAGCCTTTTGAAATCCGTTGCAACAATGGAAGACCAATTCGCCTTCGGAATCAAGCAAGCAGTGCGGCCAATGCCTGAACAAGATTATTCTGCTCGTCAGGTGTTTGAATCCTTAAAAAGGTTAGGATTAACCCATGAAAACGATGCAGCGAACAGCCTTGTATTCGGTTCAAAGGCTGAACAGGAAGAAGTGGGCAGCAATGTAAAATCGATGCTTATCAAAATGACTCAGGAAGGCGAAGCACAAGCGGTGAAAGCTGAGCAGGCACTTTCCAGCCTGACGGGCCAGCAGCTGCTAAATAAACAGGATTCATCTGGGATGCAGAATCTATTCATGCAAATGCCGTTTCTTCTTAATCAAAAAACGGAGAATATCAAGGTATTCATCAATTCCCAAAAGTCTGGCGAGAAAATAGATTGGGAGAATTGCAGTCTTTATTTCGTCCTCGAGACAAAGAAGCTCGGTGAAGTAGGTATTATGGTAACGGCACAAAATCGGAATGTCTCAATTACTTTTAACAGCAATAAAGACAATTTGGAACACGTTCTGTCACCAATGTCAGAAATATCGAAAGTGCGTCTGCAAGAAATTGGCTATAACCTTGAAGCACTAAAAACAAAGAAGGCTTCGGCAAGTGTTCAAACTTTTAGCGATGAAAACCAGAGCCAATCAATGACCCCGGCTTTTACCGAGAAAGGGTATGATTTTTCAATATGAACAGCCACTATTTTAACCAGATTAATCGCAGGGCTGCAAATGGACCTTCTGCGGCCGTTATTAAATATGATGAAGAACAAGGGAAATCTCCAACAGTCGTTGCCCATGGTACTGGGCAAGTAGCTGAGAAAATCATTGAACTCGCAAAGAAAAATAATGTTTATCTACAAGAAGATTCATCGTTGCTCCAGAATCTGCTTGATATAGACCTTGGGGATTCAGTCCCTCCTCAGTTATATGGAGTTATAGCAGAGATCTTCATTTTGCTGGAAGAAATAGAAAAAAACTATTAAACTTCGACTGGTATTACCGATAAAATCAATAGTTACCAACTACGGAGGTATATGATGGAGGCCCTGACTAAAGACGTCATCTTCAAGAAAAGCCCCCAGGAATTAACCGCTCTCCTTTATGAAGGGATCATTGATAACCTGGAACAGGCAATCGAACTTATTAATGAGAAGTCCTATGTGCAGGCGAATGCTAAGCTTCAGCGGACAAATGATATTTTACATAGACTTGGTGTCGGGCTGAAGTATGAAGCTGGACCAATTGGGCAACAGCTTGACCTGCTTTATAACTATATGGCCGAGCAGATTATCCAGGCAAATTTAAAGAAGGACATATCTCTTTTAAGTGAAATAATTAAACTAATCGAACCGATCGCTCAGGCGTGGAATGACATTTTAAAGAAAAAAGTGAATGTCTCTCAATCGAGTACTGTCCGAAAAGTTTCTGCATATGAAAACAGCATAATGAGAGTCCAAAACTAACGAGAGATAGAGGGAGAAAAGAAAATGAGAATCAACCATAATATTTCTGCTTTGAATGCATATCGCAATCTAGCTGTTAACAATACGAACACTGCAAAGAGCCTAGAGAAATTGTCTTCAGGCCTAAGAATCAACAAAGCTTCAGATGATGCTGCTGGTCTGGCAATCTCTGAAAAAATGCGCTCCCAAATCCGCGGCTTGGAAATGGCTGAAAGAAACGCACTTGACGGAATTTCTTTGATCCAGACAGCTGAAGGTGCACTTTCATCTTCACACGAAATCCTTCAGCGCATGCGCGAACTAGCAGTACAAGCAGCTAACGATTCTTATACAGACACAGACCGGGCTGAAATCCAGAAGGAAGTGAACCAGCTGACTTCTGAGCTTAATAGAATTGGTAACTCAACTGAATTCAACAGTGCTTCATTGCTTGATGGAAGCAGGAAGAACAATACATCGACAAATGGAAGAGTATTTGCAGATGGTGCAACGAGCCAGTTTGATGCATCCACAGGATTGGATCTAACGGTTAGCGGTGAACTTGAGCCAGGCAACTATTCAATCAATGTTAAAAAGTCACCAGCAGGAGCATTTCTTCCTAATGGACAAACTACAGAAGTTATTGAGCTTTCAACAAGTGATTTAACAGTTACAGGTTCTGGAACCCTTACTTTTGCAGGCAATGGAATTGCTTTTGACCGGAGTCAGGGAAATCCAGCCCCAGCTCTAAATGACAAAATCACACTTGAAATGATTGATGCTAATACTTTTAGTGTTAAGGATAGTTCTGGAACAATTGATGATACATACTCAATCGGTACAGAGTACAATAATCACGGAATCACTTTCACAATCGAGGATGCAGCTGGATTCGCTGCTGGCGACAAGGCAGAGTTCACTATAGATGCTGAAGCGGGAACAGTAGGCACACTGCAGCAGGGATTTGCATCTGGGAATACAGGCAACAATGCTGTAACATTTGCACAGTCGATTACAGTATCTACAGCCGTAGAAACTGGCGATTGGAGCCTGACTAAAGACGGATCAAACTGGAAGGTTGAATTCACTCCTGCAGGCGGTACTACTCCTACAATTACAGATACTGTAGGTGAAAAAGATTTATATAATAACCATGGAATTTCGTTCCAATTTGCGACGATTGATATGGCAGATACAGACAAGATCACTTTCAGCACAACAGCTGCTGAACCATTCTATAAATATACTGTTGAAATGGGCGGCTTAGAGCAGGTTGTAGCACCAAGTGTGGCTGACGGAGTAGAGCCAGTCGTTCTTGCTTTCGACGTAATTGAAGGTTTAAGCCTGAATAGCCTTGCATTAAAAGAAGGTTCTTTCAACTTTGAAGTCAAGGAGGCTACAACAGGCCAGGACAGCTCACTGAACTTCCAGATTGGTGCAAATGCTGGACAATCTGTAACACTTGAAGTAAATGACATGCGTTCTCAGGCATTAAATGTAAGTTCAGAAGTTACAGGCGAAGCATCTGTCACATTACAAAACGGAACTTTGCAAAAGGTTTGGTATACAACAACTTCTGATGTAAATGACGGAGTTTCAGCAGAAAATACTGAATTTGCCGTAGACCTGACTTCACACGAAAAAGCACAAGCTGCTATTACTGTATTTTCTGATGCAATCCAACAGGTTTCCTCTGAGCGTGCCCGTCTTGGATCAATCCAAAATCGTCTCGAGCACACAGTAAACAACCTAAGAACGATGACCGAAAACGTAACATCCTCTGAATCCCGTATCCGCGATCTTGATATGGCAAAGGAAATGTCAAACTTCACAAAGAACAATATCCTGAACCAGGCAGCTCAGGCGATGCTTTCACAGGCTAACCAGATGCCTCAGGGAGTTCTTCAACTGCTTAAATAATTTTAATAGGCGAGAGGCTACAATTGCCTCTCCCTTTTTATGTTTAGTATCAGCTATAATAGAGTAAGTCATAATTAGTAAAGGTGTGAACGTATGGATATTCAACGTGTTTCAAGAGCTTCAGTTGCTAAGACGGGAATGAAGGAAGCAGTCGCTAAGGATTCAATTTCATTCAGCGAAGTAGTCAGCCAGCGTCGCACTGATGTTACTTTTGAACGTTTAAGCAAGAAGATGAAGGAAATCGAAGATCAGGGGACGAAGCTTGTTGACACTAGATCTGTCGAGAATTTGAAAAAATATAAAAAGCTAGTAAAGGATTTTATGGAGGATGCCGTGAAAAATGGCCTCGAGCTTAAGGAACACCGAGGCTTCAGTCAGCGTGGATCCTCTAAAATTTATAAGCTTGTAAAAGAAGTAGACAGTAAGCTCATTGATCTTACTAACACAGTACTTGATAAAGAGAAAAAGGGCATTGATCTTTTAGGTCTAGTCGGTGAGATCCAAGGTATGCTGATCAATATATATACGTAAAGCTTTCTCGGCTGAGGAAGCTTTTTATTTTTCACAAAATGTTAAAGAATTGATACAGACAGGCCGATATAAACAATATAATTTGTGCTTTTGAGGGGGCAAAATCATGATTAACCGTCTCTCTTCAGATACAGCGAGTACATACATCAACGATACGATTAAGACGAAAATTGACAACATTGATATTAAAACTACGAGCGAAGCGGAAAAGAGTCCAGTACAAGGTACAGCAAAAGACGCCTCGCAAATCATTCCTAAAGAAAAAGTGGAAGGTGTTGTAGAGGGATTGAATAAATTCCTCCAGCAAAGCCATACTTCTTTGAAGTTCCAGTATCATGAAAAACTTCAAGAGTATTATGTAACTCTAGTAGATGAAAAAACGAAGGAAGTTGTCAGGGAGATTCCGCCGAAAAAAATGCTCGACTTTTATGCGGCAATGACTGAATTCCTCGGCTTAATAGTTGATAAGAAAATCTAGAAAGCAGGTGCAGATGGATGGTAAGGATAGGCGGCCTCGCAAGCGGCATGGACATTGATTCGCTTGTCGGCGATTTAATGAAAGCAGAAAGAATTCCATTGAACAAGCTGCATCAAAAGAAACAGGTACTTGAATGGCAGCGCGATGATTACCGGGCGATGAATAAAGTGCTTGCGAATTTAGATCAATTTGTATTTGACGGCATTTTCCGCCAGTCTACTTTTACAAAAAAGACAGTAACAACGTCAAATGAGAGTGCAGTTTCTGTGCGGAATGTTAATGCTACTTCAAATTTAAATTCAAGCATTCAAGTGCACACACTGGCTGAATCTGCTTATATGACTAGTAATGGAAGTATTGTGAAGGCTGGGGCAACTTTCGACCCGAGTAAGACCCTCGATAGTCAGCGAGGATCTTTGGCACAGGATTTTACACAAAATGAAATTAAAATCCAATCTATCGGAAATGATGGGAACCTCGGGGCTGAGGTCGCGATATCATTTGATCCTGCTGTCGATTCATTGAATACAGTGATTGATAAAATCAACAGTTCTCAAGCAGGGGTAGTGGCATTCTACGATTCAGTATCAGGAAAGTTCTCGCTTACTGCGAAAAATACTGGTGACAATACTGGTCCTGAAATAAAACTGACAGGTGACTTTTTGACCGCATCACTGGGAATGGATGCAGACAGCGATGCTGCAGCTACAGCCCTTCGCGGAAAAGCAGGAGTAAACGCTGATTTTACCATCAATGGACTGCAAACACAGCGCTCAACTAATACTGTTGTTATCAACGGATTTGAATATACGTTAAAACAAACAACAGGTACAAATACAGTAATGGTTAACTCTGCCACGGACGAAGAAGCGATCTTTACGTCTATAAAGGACTTTGTTAATAAATACAACGAAACGATCGCAGGAATCAATTCAGAGATAACCGAGGAGCGCTATCGCAAATATCAGCCGCTTTCCGATGAGGAAAGGGAAGCAATGAGCGAGAAGCAGGCTGAGATGTGGGATGAGAAGGCGAAAAGCGGTATGCTTCGCAATGATTCGATCCTATCCGGCGCACTGAATAAAATGCGAATGGATCTTTACGGCAGGGTAGGTACTGACACTGATGATGTGAATAATAATTATGACCAGTTATCTGAAATCGGGATCACTACTTCTAAAAATTACTTGGATCGCGGGAAGCTCGTCATTGATGAAAACAAGCTGCGTGAAGCTATCAAGAATGATCCAAACGCAATCTATAAACTTTTTACAAATGACAGCACTGATCCGAACTCCCAAGGTCTTGCAAGAAGACTGAGGACTACAATTAAGGATACTATTACTACTATTGAAACGCGTGCTGGGAACAACATGCGTACAAACGCACAGTTCACGCTTGGAAGAAACCTAACGGCAATTGATAAGCAGATTAATAGCTTCGAAGATCGTTTAGTCAAAGTAGAAGACCGCTATTGGCGCCAGTTCACTGCAATGGAAAAGGCGATTCAGAAGGCGAATGAACAGTCATCATATTTGATGTCTCAATTCAGCAGCGGCATGTAAGAAAGGAAGTGGAATGATGGCAATACCAAATCCGTACCAATCCTATAAGCAGAATTCCGTCAACACAGCTTCTCCAGGGGAATTGACGCTAATGCTTTATAATGGATGTCTGAAATTCATCCACCAGGCAAAAAAAGCGATTGATGAGAAGAACATTCAGGATAAAAATAATAGTATTTTAAGAGCTCAGGATATTGTCCGTGAATTGATGGTTACCTTGAATCCTGATATCGAAGTATCCAAGCAAATGCTGACTCTTTATGATTACATGCTTAGAAGGCTAGTCGAAGCGAATATTAAGAACGATAATGAAATCCTGACAGAGGTTGAGGGGCTTGTGACTGAATTCAGGGATACGTGGAAGCAGGTCATCCAGATCAACAGGCAAAAGCAATTTTCACCGGATGGCAGGGTTTAATGAGCGCGCTTGAACATTTTTATGAAGTAACCTTGAAGCTTGTTGAGGTTCTTGAAAATCATCAGGACAGGGATGAAAAAATAAATCTTGTAGATCAGCTGCTGGCTGAGCGTGATGATTTGCTAAAGGACATTAGACGCCCTGTTTCAGAAGAGGCAAACCTTGCTGATAAAGTGCTGATGCTCAATCAAAAGCTTAAAATGCTTTTACTGCAGGAAAAAACACAGATCCAAAAGGATTTAAAGGATTTGAAACAGCGAAAAGAAAATTCGCATAAATATCAGAATCCATACGCCTCGGTATCTATTGACGGCATGTTCTACGACAAAAGAAATTAGGTGGATGGATGACAACTTTGAATGAAATAAAATCCATTCATATTATGAATTATTCAGCGTTGATTGAGGGGATCGGGGAAGCATTTAAGCATATAAAAGTGTGTGTCGATAATTTAAAATATGAAGAAACCAAGGAGTTGTGGAATGATATCCTCCTTGCTTTTTTGCAAATTGCTTATTCGCATACAATTATTATTGAAATATTTGCGGATAATCCAGTCCTTGTGAAGAGATTCGAACAGTTCGAAGAGGTACTTGAGGCAACGGAATTGTTTGCCCACGAAGTAGATTCCAAAAGTGGGCAAATTATTTGTGATAAAATATATCCAGTTTTCTTGGTCTGGAAAGAGCAAATCGATCATGAGTTATTACCCTATTACATTAATTAACCGCACCATTTCGGGCGGTTTTTCCATGTCTGGACAGGCTTTTACAAAATAACTACTATTTCGACAATAAAAATAGACATAAATTCGTCAAATTTTCTGACTGTTTTTGCAGGAGTTCTTTGGGGTAAAATAGAATTAGTAATACATAGTCATATCCCAAAGGAGGAGTCCACTATGAACTACAACATTCGTGGAGAAAACATTGAGGTAACTCCAGCAATCAGAGAGTATATTGAGAAAAAGGTTGCTAAGCTTGAGCGTTATTTTACGGAGTCACCCAATGCCAATGTAAATGTGAATTTGAAAGTTTACCAAGATAAAAAATCAAAAGTTGAAATTACAATTCCAATGAAGGACCTGGTGCTTCGTGCAGAGGAGCTTCATGAAGATATGTATGCAGCAATCGATTTGATCACTGACAAATTGGAGCGTCAAATCCGCAAGCACAAAACAAAGGTGAACCGCAAATTCCGTGACAAGGACAGTCTGAAGGACTTCGTTCCAATTTTCTCAGAAGTTGAGCAGTTTGAAGATGAAGAGGATCTGGAAGTTGTCCGTACAAAGAGCTTCGACTTGAAGCCAATGGACAGCGAAGAAGCGATCCTGCAAATGAACATGTTGGGTCACAGCTTCTATGTGTTCACAAATGCTGAGACAAATCAAACGAACGTCGTTTACAAGCGTAATGACGGCCGTTATGGTCTGATCGAAGCTCAATAAGGCTATTTTCTTAAACAGGAAACTAGCTATCCATCATAACCTCGACCCACAGTCAGATTTTGGCTGTGGGTTTCATTTTGCCCTCGACAGGAATTTATATACCGGATGCCGAAAAATAATTTTTACAGGAGGCGATACTAAATGACATTTTCAATCGTAGGCTATGACCCCCAGGAAAAAGAATGGGGAATTGCTGTACAGTCCAAGTTTTTGGGTGTTGGTGCGGTTGTACCGTTTGCGAAGGCTGGAGTTGGGGCTGTTGCTACTCAGTCTTACGCAAACACTGCTTATGGTCCGCAGGCGCTTGAATGGATGGCTCAAGGCAAATCAGCAGAGGAAGTAATGGAGCTGATGACGAAGGACGATAAGGATAAAGAAATGCGCCAGGTTGGCTTAATTGATGCAGAAGGAAATGCAGCAACCTTCACAGGTACATATTGCTATGACTGGGCAGGCGGGGTTACAGGCAAGCACTTTGCCGCGCAGGGTAATATTTTAGTAGATGAAAAGACGGTTCAGGAAATGGCTGAAACGTTTGAATCAACGGAAGGTTCTTTGGCACACCGCTTGCTAATGGCTTTGGAGGCAGGGCAGCAAGCCGGTGGAGACAGCAGGGGTCAGCAGTCAGCCGCGCTGCTGGTTGTTAAAGAAAACGGCGGTTACGGCGGCTACAACGATCGCTTTATTGACTTGCGTGTCGATGACCACCCAGAACCAATCAAAGAACTGATTCGTATTTATGAGCTGCAGCAGCTTTATTTTGCAAAGGCGAAGCCGGAGAATATAGTAGCAATTGAAGGCGATGTGAAGGCAGAGGTAGTCATCCATCTCAAACGGCTGGAATATTTAAAAGCCGATCCTACTGATGACGAGGAGCTGTACAAAGCCCTGAATGCATATATCCACACAGAAAACTTCGAGGAAAGAGAGCAGGAGAAAGGCAAGATTGATTTGGAAGTTTTAGAGTTCATGAAAAATCAATAAATATCAGTCCCTCTGACATCAGGGGGATTTTTTTTCGTAGCCGGGCAGAATTCCACCAATACCCGCCGCCATTCTGCATAAGTTGTCACCCCATTGTGTAAGTGGTAAGATAGAAGGGGAAATAAATCGAATTTTTCTAAAAGGGATTCGGTGCATTCAGAGCGAATCTTTTTTCTTTGGGATTCATTTTAAAGTACAAATAAAAGCGATGATTTGATAAAAATACAACCAGATTCAATAGATAAAAGGAGCGTCTGTATGGGGATTTTAACGAAAATTTTCGACCAGAATAAACGCGATATCAAAAAGCTGACTAAACTAGCGGATCAAATTGATGCGCTGGCAGGAGATATGGAAAAACTCTCGGACGAGCAGTTAAAGGAAAAGACGGAGGAATTCAAAAGCCGTTACCAAAAAGGCGAGTCAGCAGATGACCTGCTTGTTGAAACGTTTGCGGTAGTCCGCGAAGCAGCGAAGCGTGTCCTTGGCCTTTATCCATATAAAGTCCAGCTCATGGGTGGCGTTGCCCTTCACGAAGGCAATATCTCCGAGATGAAGACTGGTGAAGGTAAGACGTTGACAGCGACAATGCCGGTTTACCTAAACGCGATTACAGGCAAGGGTGTTCACGTTATCACTGTCAACGAATACCTGGCAAGCCGTGACGCGACTGAGATGGGCAAGCTGTATGAATTCCTTGGATTGACTGTTGGTTTGAACCTGAACAGCATGACTAAGGAAGAGAAACAGGAAGCATATCGTGCGGATATTACTTACGGTACGAACAACGAATTCGGATTCGATTATCTGCGTGACAACATGGTGCTTTATATGGAGCAAAAGGTTCAGCGTCCACTGCACTTCTGTGTAATCGATGAAGTTGACTCCATCCTGATCGATGAAGCGCGTACGCCATTGATCATTTCGGGATCTGCGCAAAAATCGGCGGCACTTTATATCCAGGCAAATGCCTTCGTCCGCACATTGAAGCGTGAAGAGGATTACACATATGATGAAAAAACGAAGGGTGTCCAGCTGACTGAAGAAGGAATCACGAAGTCAGAACGCGCCTTTGGTATCGAAAACCTTTTTGACATTAAGCATGTAACATTGCTTCACCATATCAACCAGGCGTTAAAAGCAAATGCGAGCATGCATTTGGATGTGGATTATGTTGTTCAGGACGGCGAGATCGTCATCGTTGACCAATTCACAGGACGTTTGATGAAGGGCCGTCGCTACAGTGAAGGTCTTCACCAGGCAATCGAGGCAAAAGAAGGCCTTGATATCCAAAATGAAAGCATGACACTTGCGACGATCACATTCCAGAACTACTTCCGTATGTATGAAAAGCTTTCCGGTATGACTGGTACCGCGAAGACAGAGGAAGAGGAATTCCGCAATATTTACAACATGAACGTTGTTGTCATTCCGACGAACCGTCCGATTGCCCGTGACGACCGTCCGGATTTGATTTATGCGTCTATGCAAGGGAAGTTCCGCGCTGTAGCTGAGGACATAGCTGAACGCCACCAAAAAGGGCAGCCAGTTCTTGTCGGTACTGTTGCGATTGAAACATCAGAATTAATCTCTGGCTATTTAACGAAAAAAGGGATTAAGCACAATGTCCTGAACGCGAAAAACCATGAGCGTGAAGCTGAGATCATTGCAGAAGCCGGACAAAAAGGCGCTGTGACAATCGCTACGAACATGGCGGGCCGTGGTACGGACATCAAACTAGGCGAAGGTGTTAAAGAAGTAGGCGGACTTGCTGTTGTCGGTACAGAGCGCCATGAGAGCCGTCGTATCGATAACCAGCTTCGTGGACGTTCTGGACGTCAGGGAGACCCGGGTGTGACTCAATTCTATCTTTCTATGGAAGATGAACTGATGCGCCGCTTTGGTTCTGACAATATGAAAACAATGATGGAGCGACTTGGCATGGATGATACCCAGCCAATCCAGAGTAAAATGGTTTCGAAGGCTGTTGAATCCGCTCAGAAGCGTGTTGAGGGCAACAACTTTGATGCTCGTAAACAATTGCTTCAGTATGATGATGTTTTGCGCCAGCAGCGTGAAATCATCTACAAGCAGCGTGATGAGGTTCTTGAATCTGAGAACCTTCGCGGTATAGTAGAAACGATGATTAAGTCTTCATTGGGGCGGAACGTCGCTGCCCATACGCCTGCAGGCGAGGATATGGAAAAGTGGGAGCTTGGTAACATCATCGATTACGTGAACGGCAACCTGCTTCACGAAGGTGATATCACTGTTGAAGACCTCCGCGGCAAAGAGCAGGATGATATCGTTGAAACAATCCTTGCAAAAGTAAAAGAGCGTTACGATGAAAAAGAAGAAATGCTGACTGACGAGCAAATGCGCGAGTTTGAAAAAGTAATCGTGCTTCGTTCCGTTGACTCGAAGTGGATGGACCACATCGACCAGATGGATCAGCTTCGCCAGGGTATCCATCTCCGTGCATACGGACAGATCGATCCACTGCGCGAATACCAGCATGAAGGCTTCGCAATGTTCGAAAACATGATTCTTTCTATTGAAGAAGACGTTGCTAAATATATCATGAAAGCCGAAATCCGCAGCAACCTAGAGCGCCAGGAAGTTGCCAAAGGCCACGCCGTAAATCCAAAAGAAGACGAAGGCGGCAAGGTCAAGAAAAAACCAGTAGTTAAGTCAATGGACGTAGGCCGCAACGACGCATGCATCTGCGGCAGCGGCAAAAAGTACAAAAACTGCTGCGGCAAAGCGGAATAAAGATTATAGATTGTAAAGAAAATAAAGAGTGCTTTAAAGGAGTAAAGCCGGCGGGGGACCGCTGGTTTTCTTTTTTGAAGTTTGCGTGATGTGCTTCTTCGGATGTGTGGAATAATTCTTCAAAGAAGCTATAATAGTAAATAACTTTTATATGAGGTGAACGATATGGAATTAGCAGATATCAGGAATGAGCTTGAGAAATCAGCTAAGAAATTAGCGGACTTTAGGGGGTCTCTTTGACCTCGAAAATAAGGAAGCGCGTATAGCTGAGCTCGATGACAGTATGCTGGCACCGGATTTCTGGGATGATCAGCAGAAGGCACAGGTAGTCATCAATGAAGCGAACGGTCTGAAGGAACAGGTCAATGTCTTTCATGAGCTTTATGAGACATATGAGAATCTCGATTTAACATATGAGCTTGTGAAAGAAGAGAGCGATGCTGAGCTTCAGGATGAGCTTGAGAAGGAGCTTAAAGAATTCACTGAGCGCATGAGTGAGTTTGAGCTTCAGCTTCTTTTAAGTGAAGAACACGATAAGAATAATGCCATTCTTGAACTGCATCCTGGCGCTGGTGGAACCGAGTCACAGGATTGGGGTTCTATGCTCCTAAGGATGTATACTCGCTGGGCGGAAAAGCGCGGGTTCAAGGTTGAGACTCTGGATTACCTCCCTGGTGATGAAGCGGGAATCAAGAGTGTGACGCTGGCGATCAAGGGTCACAATGCTTACGGTTATTTAAAAGCGGAAAAAGGTGTCCACCGTTTAGTACGTATCTCACCATTTGACTCCTCTGGCCGCCGTCATACATCATTCGTATCATGCGAGGTTATGCCGGAGTTCAACAACGAGATCGAAATCGAAATCCGTACTGAAGATCTGAAAATTGATACCTACCGTGCGAGCGGCGCAGGCGGGCAGCATATCAATACAACCGACTCAGCTGTCCGTATCACCCATTTACCAACGGGTGTCGTTGTTTCCTCACAGGCAGAACGCTCACAGATCAAGAACCGTGAAACATCGATGAAGATGCTGAAGGCTAAACTCTACCAGCGTGAAATCGAACAGCAGCAGGCTGAACTTGATGAAATACGCGGTGAACAAAAGGAAATCGGCTGGGGCAGCCAAATCCGTTCATATGTATTCCACCCTTATTCAATGGTTAAAGACCACCGTACAGGTGCGGAATCTGGAAACGTCCAGGCAGTTATGGACGGGGATATTGACCAGTTTATTGATGCTTATCTGCGTTCGAAGTTAACTCTATAATTTTATGGGATCCTCCGACAGAGATCGGGGGATTTTTCTATTTAGGAAGCCCTATCTGAGTATAAGTTCTACTTTTCGTCTTACCTAAGGCTTTCAGATTTGAACTCGAAAGCAGCTTGGATGCTAATTTAACAGAATCTAAGTGGACAAAATCGCGGAATTGCCGGTTGTTAATCGTTTGATCAATCAATAGAAAATAATCCTCAAGGGCTTGTAAATGAGCATCTTTCGACTCTGTACCACAATAAGAACAATGCCAGGAACCACAGAACCTGTCCATTGCGTACTTTGAACAGGAGGGGCATTGTACACCTGTCAGGTAATCTTCAGGCGGAATCTTGTAATGGTGAATGTGAGAGCCTAAAGGGTCATCACTCTTTAACAAAACCTTGCTCAGTTTCTTAAATTCTTTTAGTGTAAGGATTTCTTTTGTGTGCTTAGAAAGGAGCTCTTCAATTTTGAAAATGATTTTACCAGGGGGACAAACGCGCTCGTAGACTTCGGGATCATTAAATGGATTTCGTAATGCGGTGGAAGAGTTGCTGCTGAAAACGAGATATTCGATTGAAATCGGTGGGAATTGGTTTAGTTTAAGCCACTTCTGTAAAAGTAATCGGTGCCTTTTTGCTTGTAAAAGAGGATCGTCAAAAGTATCGATTTTGTCATTGTAGGTGCGGTCCATTTGGTTGAAAGGAGAATTGAAGGTAAGGGTACCAGCCATATTTTTGGCTTCGATAATAAGACCGAAAGAAGGGGAGAGGAGTAATGAATCCATTTGGAAATGGGTTTCGCCTGTTTTTAACCGTAAACCCTGAAAAATATGAAATTTGTCTTCATGCAGTAAGCCAGTGTAATAGTCTAGCGCTACTTCACCTTTATGGCCGGCCATAGTATAAAAGGAATCATGGACTACATCCGAACGTTTAGGATGTTGGTCAGGCAATCTTCTCAAAATCGCATCATTTTCCTTGATTCTAAAAGGAATTATTCTTCTTTTTACTATCAAAACTTGTTCACTCCTAAAAATTTTGGATTTCACCCTTTAATATGTTCTACAAATAAGTGCTATTACCTGCTTGGGTATATAAATTTTAAGGAGGCAATCTATAATCTCTACGGAACTAACAATATTCTCTACGGAAATAGCATTAATTTCTACGAAAATCCAATTAATCTCTAAGAAAAGCTTCATTATTTCTACGAAAAGATCGTTAATTTCTACGGTTGCCATTTTATGGGAAAATACGGTCCGACCCAACACAAAAAGCGGTTCCACTCACCAGGAAAAG
>NZ_JBALSS010000005.1:23735-66764 GCF_036967045.1 Bacillus sp. JJ1609
GCTGCACCCACCAGAAAAACCGCCACCCAAAAGGAATAAACGGCCCCCTCCAACAAAAAAAGCGGCCCCACCCCAAAGGCAGGACAGCTTCCTTTAACGAAATTAGATAAACAAATTCAACCCAGAATCCTCAGCATCACCAAGGTAAGCAGCAACACCACCAATTTCAACTCCATCGATGAGTTCCTCTTTCTTGATACCCATGAGATCCATGCTCATACCGCAGGCTACTAGCTTGACGCCGGCATCCATAGCATTTTTCATCAAGGTTTCGAGGCTGTCGACGTTCTTGTTGGCCATGACGGTTTTGATCATCTTGGCACCCATGCCGCCCATGTTCATTTTAGATAGGGGCAGATCGTTTGCGCCTTTTGGCATCATCATACTGAACATTTTTGCCATCATGTCTTTTTCAGCTGAAGGTGCGTCGCTGCGTTTCAGGATGTTCAGTCCCCAGAAGGTGAAGAACAAGGTTACTTCTTTGCCCATTGCCGCAGCGCCGGAAGCAATAATGAACGTTGCGATTGCTTTATCCAAATCGCCGCTGAACACGACCATGGAAGCACCATTTTTAGCTGGGGCCGGAGCTGGAATTCCAGTTGGAACCTCAGAGGGTGTAGCTACAGCATTTACAGGCACCATGACATTGCCTTTCATAATCTGTGCCTTGAACTTCTTGTCTTCAAACGTATTACTCACAAGTCTGTTTCCAGTCTTGTCGCACCAAGCCTTGATGTCTTTGGCAAAACCAGGGTCTGTAGCGTGGATCTCAAGCACCTCGCCGTCCTTCATATCGCCGATGGTCTTATACACCTTCATGATCGGGCCAGGACAAGATAGGCCGCAAGCATCGAGTGTCGTTTTTACAGCAGGTACCGCATTCCCTGCAGCCACAGGAGCCTCAGCCAATCCCACACTAGCTTCTGCAGCCCCAGCAGCGATTTCCATCATCGCTTTACGTTGCGCAACACCATTATCGCTGATTGGTGTGCCGCAGTTTTCGCTAGCATCTGGCTCATATACACAAGAGTATGTTTTATAACCTCCATCCAGATTGCGTACCTTGAAGCCAGCCTGCATAAGGATACGCGTAGCAAGGTAACCGCGAAGGCCGACCTGGCAGTACACATAGATGTCTTGGCCGCGTGGGATTTCATCCAAACGCTCACGCAGTTCACCAAGCGGAATATTCACAGAGCCTTCGATCATGCCCATTTCGCGCTCAATCGGTTCGCGGACATCAATCAGGTATCCTCCTTTTGCAAGGATGTCATTGATTTCATGCCACTGTACTGTTTCCACAAGTCCTTCAGCAATATTTTTAGCTGCATAGCCAGCCATATTGACTGGGTCTTTAGCAGAAGAGTATGGCGGTGCGTATGCAAGTTCAAGATCTGGCAGGTCAAAGATTGTCATGCCGCCCTTGATGGCAGTAGCCAGCACATCGATGCGTTTGTCTGCGCCATCGTAAGATACAGCCTGCGCCCCAAAGATTTTACCTGTCTCGCGATCAAAAATTAATTTTAACGCAATCGGGAATGCGCCTGGATAGTAGCCAGCGTGAGAGCTTGGGTGTACGTGCACGACATCATAAGAGATGCCAAGGCGTTTCAATGTTTTTTCATTATTACCAGTAGCCGCAACGGTCATATCAAATACCTTAGCAATTGAAGTACCAAGAGTACCCTGGTATTTAGAGTCGATTCCGTTTATATGGTCAGCGACGATGCGCCCCTGGCGATTGGCAGGCCATGCAAGCGGAATGTGAGTCGCCTGGCCGTTGATATAGTCCTTCACTTCAATAGCATCTCCAATTGCATAAATGCTTTCATCAGCAGTCTGCAGACGCTCATTCACGCGGATTGCACCGCGCAATCCTAATTCAAGGCCCGCTTCCTTAGCCAATTTATTTTCAGGAGCAACACCAATCGCAAGGATGATTAAGTCTGTCTCGATTTGGTTGCCGCTGTTCAGGTTGATCAGCTTGCCATTTTGTTCAAAAGATTTAACACCGTCTTCAAGAACAAGGTTTACGCCTTTTTCACGAAGATGCTGATGTAAAATGGATGCCATTTCAAAGTCGATTGGCGCCATGATCTGGTCAGCCATTTCAACTAAAGTAACTTCTACACCGCGTTCCCAGAGGTTCTCAGCCATCTCAACACCGATGAAACCGCCGCCGATTACGGTTGCCTTTTTCGGCTTCTGTTCATCCACATATGCTTTGATTTTATCCGTGTCAGGAATGTTGCGAAGTGTGAACAATGCCTCAGCGTCTTTAAGGCCAGTGATAGGAGGCTTGATAGGACTCGCTCCTGGTGATAAAACAAGAACATCGTAGCTTTCTTCATATGTTTCGCCAGTTTTCAGGTTCTTGATTTCAACCATCTTGCGTTCACGGTCAATGCGAGTTACTTCACTTAAGTTGCGGATATCCATGTTGAACTTTTTAGACATACCTTCAACAGTTTGCACAAGCAACGCGTCACGTTCTTGAATGGCACCACCGATATAATATGGAAGTCCGCAGTTTGCAAAAGAAATATATTCACCGCGTTCGATCATCACGATTTCTGTTTTCTCATCTAATCTTCTTAGACGTGCTGCTGTTGTAGCTCCACCAGCAACTCCACCAACGATAACAACTTTTTTAACCATTCTGATTACCCTCTTTCGTAAAATTTATATATGCGAATTTTGCGATTTGATTTAAGTAAATGTTATTTATACACCATTTTGTAAACCACTTCTTTGCCGCTGAACATTCCTGAAATCATGCCCGCCTTTTTTCAGTCTGGCCAGATGCTGAGATACGGTTGATTTTCGGAAGCTTCATTTCCAAAAAAAGTGAGCACACATTATAAAGTCTGCGAATGATTTGCAATGGGTTGGGATTGGCGATTGATTTTAGCAAATCGAATGAATTCTCGTAAAAATCCACTTTGCTGGTAAGACTAATCATGTGATCGCCTCCTTATACGTGAAATATATCACAAACTTTCATTACGGGTAAGGGTATTTTATGAAACGTCAAAAAATGTTCATAATTTCACAAAGTCGAAGAAAAAATAAAGATTTTAAGTTGCAAATTGTAAAAGACCGGGTTGTTTCTATATTAATGACCAAAAAAATTATTAATTGGAAACAAGCGGTCTTCCTGATAACAAAAGTCTTTTACTCCTTTAACACGTTGCACTACTAGCGTTTACAGCAAATTCGACAAATGCTATACTCACTCACGGCAAAAGGTAAATTTTCCATTAGGAGGAGTTATTTTCACTCTTACTGATGAACGAATCGGAGCTTTACTGGAGTTAATCCAAAATACTTGGTAGATTTAAGTTTGGATACTGTAGTAAATCGGCGATTAATTAAAAAAGGGGATAGTAGGTTGAAAAAGAGGCGGAATCATACATCAAATCCAACTTTAGAAAAGCTGATCGAGTATTTATATGTATTAATTGGTTCAGGAATTGTCGCAATTGCCTTCAATGTTTTCCTGCTTCCAAACCGGGTAGCTTCCGGCGGGGTGAGCGGAATCAGTACCATATTGGATGCTACTATTGGCTGGGAACCTGCATATGTGCAATGGGCTTTTAATATCCCTTTGTTTATCGCAGGGGTTGTTTTACTTGGCCGTCAATATGGGTATAAAACTCTCGCAGGGACGATTTTCCTCCCATTCGTTGTATTTTTTACGAAGGAATGGGAACCGTGGACATTGGATCCCTTGCTTGGAGCGTTGTTCGGAGGAATTGGTGTTGGCTTGGGACTTGGAATTGTCTTTCGCGGCAATGCTTCAACGGGCGGTACAGACTTAGCGGCACAGATCATCCACAAGTATACGGGTCTCTCACTTGGGACATGCGTTGCGCTGATTGATGGTCTGATTGTAATATCAGCAGCTATTGTGTTTGATATTGAACGTGGGCTTTATGCGCTTATAGGTCTTTATGTGACTAGTAAAACGATTGACCTTGTACAGGTCGGAATCGGGCGATCCAAGATGGCGATGGTCATTACAAACCGTCAGGAAGAAGTTCGTGAAGCAATCTTGCATAAAATTGACCGTGGAGTGACAAAACTATCAGCATACGGCGGCTATACCGACCAGGAACGGCCAATTATCATGTGTGTCGTTGACCAAACAGAGTTCACTAAATTGAAACAATTGGTCCAATCCATTGACCCTGCTGCATTTGTCATCGTTATGGATGCTTCAGAGGTATTGGGCGAGGGTTTTAAAAGAGCTTAGTATTGGTATAAAATAGCTGTGTATGTAAAATTTTCATAGGGGGAGTTATGGTGAAGAAGAAATTATTAGCTCTATTAATGGGAACCTCCTTAGCACTAGCAGCTTGCGGTGGCGGCGGCGGCGGCGATGAAGCTGGAGGAGACAAAGCAGGTGCAGATCCAGAAAAGCTGTTTAACCAGAAATGCTCCAGCTGCCATGGCGGCAATCTTGAAGGCGGAGTAGGACCAAAGCTTAGCGACGTTGGATCACGCTTATCTCAAGATGAAATTGAAAGCACAATTGCAAACGGAAAAGGCGCTATGCCACCAAAGCTATTAGAAGGCGACGATGCAAAAGCAGTAGCAGAATGGTTAGCAAGCAAAAAGTAATAATCGCTCGAAGAAAACGTCCTGAAACCCAGGACGTTTTTATTTTGCTTGTAAAGCTTTATCACTTTAAAGTGCCGGGGGTCTGACCCCCATCGCGTTAATGCTTTAAAGTCCTGGGGGTCAGACCCCCAATGCGTTAATGTGCTAAAGCTCTGGCTTCTACAAACATTTTAGCGATACATAATTTGTCAAATTGTGGTTACTGGTTTGTAATAAAACTGAAGATTTCACTTTTTAGAAAACCCCTTTAACTCGGCAAGAACGGCGCTAACTAGCCAAATTGCTCTATAAAACTATTGTAAAAATGCTAGATTAATCTATCATTTTAGGAAGTAAATGGTTATAAAATCCTGTTTTGAAAAGAAACTGTAATAATTAAAAGGGTTTTTTTGCTATAAATAGATGCTATAATAGGTTTGTTACAAATTGTCGAGATTAGCCGATTGATAAGACTAACTATCTAAGGTGATACAGAAATGATAGATATGCAAGATGTATACAAAACATACTCAAACGGCGTAACTGCCGCTAATGGGATAAATGTTCATATAGATCCAGGTGAATTTTTATACGTAGTAGGACCGAGCGGAGCTGGGAAATCTACTTTTATAAAGATGATGTACCGGGAAATTAAGCCAACCCAGGGCACAATCACAATCAATGGTGTGAATCTTTCTAAGCTAAAGGCAAGCAAGGTTCCTTTGCTCCGACGCAATATCGGTGTTGTCTTCCAGGACTTTAAATTGCTGCAGACTCTTTCAGTCTATGAAAATGTCGCATTTGCAATGGAAGTAATAGAAGAGCAGCCTCAATATATCAAGAAGCGTGTCATGGAGACGTTGGAGCTTGTTGGGCTTAAGCATAAAGCGAGAGCGCTTCCTACTGAACTATCGGGCGGGGAGCAGCAGCGTGTTGCAATCGCACGTTCAATAGTGAACGCACCAAAAGTAGTGATTGCAGATGAGCCAACAGGAAACCTTGATCCGGAAACTTCATGGGAAATTATGAACATTTTTGAGGAAATTAATTTAAGGGGAACCACCATTGTCATGGCTACCCACAACAAAGAAATCGTCAACACAATCAAACATCGCGTCATTGCGATAGAAAACGGCAGGATTGCCCGTGACGAAATGAAAGGTGATTACGGATATGAAAGCTAGAACCTTCCGCCGCCATGTCCGTGAAAGCGTAAAGAGTCTTGGCCGTAATGGCTGGATGACGTTTGCATCCGTCAGTGCCGTAACGGTTACCTTGCTTTTGGTCGGTGTCTTTTTCGTCATTATGATGAATCTCAATAAAGTAGCATCCACCATAGAAGAGGATGTAGAAATACGCGTCCATTTGGATGTGGCAGCGAACGACAAAGATAAAGCGGTGCTGGAACAGAGAATCAAACAAGTTCCAGGAATCAAAGATATTAAGTTTTCTCCGAAGGAAAAAGAGCTTGATAATTTAATTGAGAGCATGGGTGACGAAGGAGAAGCTTATAAACTTTTTGAACAGGACAACCCTTTAAATGATGTGTTCGTCGTAAAGACGAAAAATCCAACCGATACAATGAAAGTTGCCAAGCAAATTGAAAAGCTTGAATATGTGGCCTCTGTAAAATATGGACAGGGCAAGGTAGAGCAGCTGTTCAGTTTTATAAAAATTAGCCGGAATGTCGGTCTTGTGCTGATCGTAGGACTTCTTTTTACAGCGATGTTCCTGATTTCGAACACGATTAAAATCACGATTATGGCCCGCAGGCGTGAAATTGAAATCATGAGGCTTGTAGGGGCAACGAACAACTTTATCAGATGGCCATTCTTCCTTGAAGGTTTATGGCTTGGAATTCTTGGTGCAATCGTACCGATTGCAGTCGTTTCGAGTGCTTATTACTATGCCTACGACTTCTTGAATGAGAAATTGAAAGATCATTTTATTAAACTACTTGAATTTAACCCTTTTGTTTACCAATTATCCGCGATTCTCATTATTATGGGTGCAGCAATTGGAATCTGGGGAAGTCTCATGTCCGTCCGCAAGTTTTTGAAAGTGTAATAAGAAAAAAGTTTCTGCTAAACACTTAATAACCAATAGACGATAGATAGAAAGACAAAGTTACGAAACTATCAAAAGTATGAGAGGGGTATAGTTCTAGTGAAAAAACAGATACTCTCACTAGCAGTAGTCAGTACTTTAAGCCTGGGTTCCCTAGTAAGCCCAATAACATTGGATCATGCATCGGCTGCTAATATTTCAGATTTAAAAGCACAAAGAGAGAAAGTTGAAAATCAGCGTTCTGGCGTCAATAAACAAATCGAGCAAAAGACGAACAAGATTGGTGAGATTCAAAACGAGCAAAACAATCTTGAGGCACAAGTGGAAAAATTAGATTTTGCTGTTGAAGATGCATTGAACAAAATCTCATCAAAAAATGCTGAAATTGAGGCAACAAATAAAGAAATCGAAGTGTTAAAAGGCGAGATCGTTGTTTTAGAAGACCGGATTGCAAAGCGAAATGAATTGCTCAAAGATCGCGCACGCTCCCTGCAGCTTAGCGGGGGGACTGTAAGCTATATGGACGTCCTTCTTGGAGCGCAGAGCTTCAGCGATTTTATTGACCGTGTAAGCGCAGTGACAACGATTGTACAAGCTGACAAGGATATCCTTGAACAGCATGAAAAAGACAAAAAAGAGCTTGAAACAAAGCAGCAGCAGGTGGAATCAAAGCTTGCATTGCTTCAGCGAATGAAGCAGGATCTAGTCGGGTTAAAAGATAGCCTTAATGTCAAGATCCGCGAAAAGAATAAGGTAATGGCTCAGCTTAAGCGTGAAGAAAAACAATTGCACACAGAAAACCTTAATTTAAAAGAACAAAATGAAATTTTAGCTGCGCAGGCATCAGCAATTCAGAAAGCGATTCAGCTAGAACAACAGCGCCAGGCTGCAGCAGCGGCTGAGCGTGCAAGACAAGCTGAGCTTGCTCGTCAACGGGCTGCACAGCAAAGCAAAAACAGTGGCGGTGGCGGAAGCTCTGCACCTGCAGTAGAACAGTCAGCACCACCTGTATCCAACGGAATGTTCATGTGGCCTGCTAACGGAAGGCTAACATCCGGTCTTGGAACTCGCTGGGGAGATTTCCATGCGGGTATTGACATTGCCAATAAAGCAAGCGGTGTACCTGTTGTAGCTGCTGCGGATGGTGTAGTAATCCGTTCTTATTATTCTTCAAGCTATGGAAACTGTATTTTTGTAGCTCACTCAATCAATGGTCAAGTATATACTACTGTTTACGCACATATGAGCAGCCGCAGTGCCAGCAGTGGTCAAGTAGTTAATAAAGGCCAGCAAATCGGTGTAATGGGCAACACTGGACAGTCATTTGGACAGCACTTGCACTTCGAATTACACAAGGGCGAATGGAACGCAGCTAAATCGAATGCGATTGACCCTATCCCATACTTAAATTAAAACTTAGGAAGAGACTTTGTCTCTTCCTTTTTTGTTTTCCCGGATTCCAGCGATACAAACTTGGAAATTATACCATTTCGCGCCTGAGTGCAAAAATTAATCTTTCATACCCTGTCCATCTTCGTCATATAATGGAAAGCAGATTAATAGAAAATTTTTACGGCAGAGTAGAATGTTTGCGGTAAACAGGGAGGAGCATGGCAATGGAACCAAAGTGGATTGCCTTTTTGATGGCTGGGTCACTGCTCACAGGAGCAGGTGGTACATATGCCGGAATGCAGTGGTATGAAAGCAATGCTGGTGTTTTAGATCGTCAAATTGTACCGCAGCCAAATGCCAATGTTCAGTCTAGCAATTCTGAAAGTCTTGAAAAAGTCGAACAGGCATACAGCTTGATTTTTAACAGCTATGTAGAAAAGGTCGAAGAAAAGAAGCTAGTTGAAGGTGCGATTCAAGGGATGCTGTCTACATTGGATGACCCTTATTCTGTCTATATGGATAAGGATACCGCCAAGCAATTCAATGACACTCTACAATCATCTTTCGAGGGAATCGGAGCCGAGGTCAGTACAGTGGATGGAAAGATCATGATCGTCTCTCCATTTAAGAATTCTCCTGCGGAAAAAGCAGGGCTAAAACCGAATGATCAAATTCTGAAGGTAGACGGGGAAAGCATAGAAGGATTGGATCTTTACGAAGCAACCTTGAAAATACGCGGCAAAAAGGGAACAGCAGTAGAGCTGGAAATCGAACGAAAGGGCTTGCGAGAGCCTTTAAAGGTAAAAGTTGTGCGTGATGAAATTCCACAAATTACTGTCCATGCAGACTTAAAAAAGGTGAACGGCGAAAAGGTAGGTTATTTGGAGATCACCTCTTTTTCCGAGGATACGTCTAAAGAGTTTACCAAGGAATTAAAGGCACTTGAAAATGAAGGAATGGATTCCTTGTTGATCGATGTACGCGGAAATCCAGGAGGTCTGTTATCGAGTGTGGAAGAGATCCTAAGAGAATTGATTCCAAAGGATAAACCGCTCTACCAAATAGAGGAGCGAAGCGGGGAAAAGACACGCTATTTCTCTACTTTGGAAAAAGAGAAGAACTACCCTATAGGTGTGCTCACGAATAAAGGAAGTGCTTCTGCATCTGAAATTTTAGCAGGTGCGCTTAAGGAGGCTGGAGGCTACCCAATCATTGGCGAGAAAACGTTTGGCAAGGGGACGGTCCAGCAGGCTGTACCAATGGGCGATGGCAGCAATATCAAGCTGACGCTGTTTAAATGGCTGACACCGGACGGTAACTGGATCCATAAAAAAGGGGTAGAGCCAACGGTAGAAGTCAGCCAGCCGGCTATTTTTGACACACATCCTATCCAGGTAGAAAAATCGCTGAAACTCGATACGAACAATGAGCAGGTGAAAAATGCCCAGGAAATCCTCTCTGGCATAGGCTTTGCGCCTGGCCGCACAGATGGATATTTCAGTGAGGAAACCGAAACCGCCGTTAAGGCCTTCCAGCGGAAAAATGGTATGAAGGTAACAGGTGTGATTGATGCTAAGACGGCAACAGCACTAGAAGATGCAGCAAGAGAAGAGATGAAGAAGGAAGAAAATGACATCCAGCTGCAGACCGCTTTGAGGTTGTTGGCGAGATAAGATATAAGCGTTGTACCTCGGTTTATTCGGGGGACAACGCTTTTTGTTTTTAATAGAGGATTTGAGACCGACCTTTTTTGCTGCTGATCGTAAAAGAGAAGAAAAAAATCCCATTAAGAATTCAAAACTATTAATAGGTTTTAGGTTCCAGATTTGATAGAATTAGCTTAATATCATACTAAAATTTAAAGGCTGGTGACATAGGGGTGGCACAGGATTGGTTCATTGAACTTCTAAAAGGGTCGGGTAAGCTTCTGCTTCACCCTGTGTTTTATTTATCTATATTTTTAGCTGTGTTCCTTGGCATTTCGAGAGTGAAACGGGAGCGGAAAAATTTCACTGTAAGGGCGAAGGATGCTTATTTTGAAATTAGGCAGCTGTTTCCGCTAGGGCTGCTGATTGGACTTATCATTTCTATCGTTACTGTAGCTGCTGGCATTCCGATTCCATTCGCAGCGATCCTTTTAGTAGCGGCGTTCACGCTGCTGCTTAGCCTGACAACTGAAATCAGGCTGCTGGCACCTGCTTATGCGATTGGCGCAGCTTTTTTTACCTTGATCTTTTTATCTGGTAAAAAGATAAACATTCCGCTTATAGGCGATTCATTTGCTAGCCTCGATGAGAAAATCTATCCATCAATTGCAATTGTATTAGCATTATTGACGATCGGTGAAGGTGTGCTGATTTTACGAAACGGTAAAAAGGAAACATCACCAAAGTTAATAAAGAGTAAAAGAGGTCAAACAGTTGGTGTTCATGAAGTAAAACGGTTATGGATGATCCCGGTATTTCTCCTAATTCCGGGCGATGTGCTGTCAATGCCGTTCGAATGGTGGCCGGTGTTTGCGATAGGCGATAATACATATTCGTTGCTGCTTGTACCGTTTGCGATCGGGATGCATCAGCAAATTCAGGGCATGCTGCCGGCAGAGGCGGTACATCAATTGGGCAGCCGGGTGATTGGCCTTGGAATCTTCATTACATTTGTTGCCGGAGCAGGCTATTGGTACCCGATTGCGTCAATCGCTGCTGCCGCGCTTGCGATCATTGGACGTGAAGCATTAACGTTAAGCCAGAGGATACAGGAAGACAACAGGCCGTTCTATTTTTCAAAAAAGAATCATGGTGTCATGATCCTCGGCATCATTCCACAATCACCAGCAGATAAAATGGCTCTAGGAGTAGGCGAATTAGTCACAAAGGTAAATGGGACGGCGGTTCATGATGAAAAGACCTTTTATGAAGCACTTTCGCGCAACGGAGCACATTGTAAACTAGAAGTCCTCGACACAAACGGGCAAATCCGTTTCGTACAGCGGGCATTGTATGAGGGCGATCACCACGAACTCGGTATCTTATTCGTACAGGACGAGAAGAAGTGGGACAGTGCGGTGGTATAGGAACAGCACCAAACGAACATAAATTTAATAATAAGCACAGCGGGTGACTTTAGGGTCACCCGCTGTTTTTCGCATTTCCGCTTTAAAGCACCGGGGGTCAGACCCCCAACAGTTCACCGCGTCACAGCACTGGGGGTCAGACCCCCACTCAATCACCGCGTTACTGTGTGTTATATTTTATTCAACTACCCCTGTCCTCAAAATCTCGAACTGAATATCAACGTCTACTTTGCTTTCTGTGTACATTTCATGCCATTTATCTGAGGTGAGCTTGGATTTCCGGACGCTCTTTCGGTAGACTTCTCCAAATCCGAATGGGTCGGACCCGACTTCCTGGGTTTTGGAAATCAAAGCTTCGACGTCAGTCCTTACTTTATCGCTCAGTTTTTTTTCGAGCAGCTTTAAATTCTTTGGATTCTTAATATCCAATGTCTGATTGATTTCCAGGAGTCTTGTTTTCAATTCTATGTTGAGTTCAAACTGCAGGTTTTCCTTCCTGATCAGCTTGATATCACTCTTGCTTTCGATTGTATCCATCACCACGGCTAATTTTTTGACATCTTCAACATCGTGTATGATGTTGAAGCCGTCTTTGCTGATTATTAACTCTACAGATCCGGCCTGATAGCGGTCGTTGATGAGTTTCAAATAAAAGGCTTCTGTCGGGTTTATTTTCCCAACCATCCTATCTTTATTAATCAAGGCCATTCCAGTAATTTCAATTTCACCATTCTCGGCTTTCAAAGTAGGCAGCACCGGATCAATTCCATCTGAGTAATAATCATGCATCGTCTCCTGCAAAGTTGAGGAAGGAATCGTTTCCCCCTTAATATTCTGGTCCAGCTCCTTGTACACAAGCTGGCTGACATCTGCGAACTTGTCATTTTTCTGGTTAAGCAGCTTATTGGCACTTCCTTCGACGACAGCGAGATAAGTAAGATCGCTGATTGAAGGGTCGCGGGCAAGGGTGTCTGCGAGGTTTATGAGACCAAGCTTAACGACTTCTTCGCTGAAAAGTGCTACCCGAAGCTGTCCTGATTGCAATTTCTTCGGACTTTTTAAATCCGCCTTGTTTCTGGCTCCCTTGCTGGTAGAGGCTTTGGCAGACAGAATCGCAGTATTCTGGGGCGCTTCAGGGTCGATATGGAGCAGCACCATTGTCGCTAAAATTTCTCCGTCCTCTGTAACATCATAACCAACCGTTGTAATTAACCCCATCCGTTCAAGTGTCTTAGGATCCGCGCAGGCAGATAGCAGGACAACGAGAAAAACAGCGAGTAGCTTACTTATTTTCCGCATGGACCCCATCCTTCTTCCCGAAAAATTTCTTCTTGATCAAAACGGCTCCATAAAGGAGAAAAGGATAACAAAATACAATATAGAATGCCCCTATGGCATAATAGTCGTTCATCAAGTTGATTTCCATCCTGTTCAAAGGATAGAGGAGGCTCAGATACAGAACCGCCAGCAGCAGCCAGTTGATTTTTTTCTCTTTTTTACCTAAAATCCTTGCGATTCCCCGGGAAGCTGACCAAAGATAAAACATCAGATTTGGCAGGATTAATAATACCCAAAAAGTGATGGCTACATATTCAAATCTTTCTATAAAAGGAAAGCGAACAATCTTAAAAAGGGACAGGGTACCCCAGATTGTCCTTTCCAGCTGGCCGCCGCTAAAGTAAGCCAGAGAGACAACCATTAGTCCGAGATAAAGGATAGTCGTGAATAATAACCCATATTGCATATGCTTGTGAACCTTGTCTTTTTCTTTTAAAAAAGGATAAATGACATAAATGATTTCAAAGCCGATGATGGTGAAGGTCATCTGTTTAGCGCCTTTCAAAATTTCAGTTACACTCGATTCAAAAATCGGGAATAAATAATCCCAGTTTGTGAATTGAAAAGGATAAGCAAGCAGCAGAATCAGCCACAAGGATAAAGTAACGCTAAAAAAGCTGACTCCCACAATGGTCCGGAGCCCTCCGTTCAATCCGTAGAAAACAAGGAAGACGAGAGTGAAGGAAAGCATCCAGTTGGGGAGCTCCGGGAAGATCCATGCCTGGATGACTTCGATATAATTGCGGACAATGACGTGGAAGCCGCCAAGACAGTACAGGACAAATAAAATATTCATCGAGTTCCCGAGCCATCTCCCAAACACATCATACTGAATCCCGTAAAGGTCAGCTGATGCATAAGCGGACAATGTTTTCACCATGACAAAGCCCACGATGGCTGAAGCGACTCCGCTAAGGATAACGGAAATCCAGGCGTCGTGCTTTGCTTCAAGATAAATAACCCTTTGGAAGCCTTGGATGCCAACCCCCACCTGCATGGAGTGGACAACAAAGACGAGCAGGAAGGTATTGACCATATTTTGAGGTTTTGGCTCGATAAGCACCTTCATTTAGAACACCACGACTTTATTCTTTCTTCTTGGATTTGTTAAATCTGTATTTCATGCGGTTCTGCGGCCTTGTTTGGAGGGGCCTCATATTAGTGAATTGGATGGGCAATCGGATGATGCTGTCACGCCAGTCGGCAAACCGCGGCGGATAAAAGGGAGCCAGAAATGGCGTACCCAGGCTTGATAGCCTGATGAGATGGATCAGCAGGAAGCAAAAACCGATCATCAGGCCATAAAATCCCCAGAACCCGGCTAGTAAGATCAGTGGGAAGCGGAGGACCCTGATGACATTCCCCATCATATAGTTAGGTGTTGTAAAAGAAGCCAGGGCGCTCACTGCAATGATGATGATCAGGATATTGCTCGTAAAGCCGGCATCAACAGCCGCGGTACCGACAACAATACCGCCAACGATACCCATCGTCTGGCCAACCTTTGTAGGGAGCCTTGCTCCAGCCTCCCGCAAAAGTTCAATCATCGCTTCCAGCAGCAAAGCCTCGATGATGGGAGGAAAGGGTACCTTTGATCTCGATTCTCCCAAAGGGATGAGCAATGTCTGCGGGATGATTTCATAATGAAAGGTGAGGGCAGCCACATAAATCGCTGTAAAAAAGATCGAAACAATCATTGAAAAGATGCGCAGCAGCCTTAGGAAGGTAGCAATTTGCCATCTTACACTCTCATCCTCCATGCTTTGAAAAAACTCAATAAAAGTATGCGGACAGCCAATCACCTGAACACTGCCATCCACAAGGACAATCATCTTGCCATTGAGCAGCCAGGCGCAGGCACGGTCAGGGCGCTCTGTCATCAGCATCTGAGGGAATATGCCAAAAGAATTATCTTCAATTAATTGAACAAGCGTGGAACTGTCAAGGATACTATCGACTTTGATATTTTTAATCCGTTCGCGAAGCCTGTCCACCATTTCCTCATCAGCAATTCCTCTCATATAGAGGAGCGAGACACCAGAATTCGTTTGTTTTCCGAGCGAATAGCTTTCATTACATAAGTTTGGATTCGCGAGAAACCTTCTTATAAGAGAAATATTTGTAGTAAGGCTTTCATTGAAAGCAATTTGCGGACCCAAAACCTGAGATTCATTTTCGGGGCGGGTCAATGAGCGATTTTCCTGTGTACCAATCGATGCCGACACGATACAAGGATGACCCGATAAATGGATCAGCACAGCCCCTTTAAGCATCGTTTCTACCGCGTCCTCAATATAAAAATATTTAGCAACCTTTGATACCGTAATCTTTTTAAGAATCTCATCTAGGGAAGATTCACCATGCTGAAGTCGTGCCAGGATATCCTCATTCAGCATCTTATTATCAATTAAGGTGTCTAAAAAGATAAGTGTAACCCCATTCGAGCGGTTCTTGATATTTAAATCAGCACTATTATGGAGCCGGCTTTTCATTTCCTGAATAAATCCGTCTGTATGAGCAGGGATTAATTCGCGCTTTTCGATATTTTCCTGATTCAAGCTGTTTAGAGAGTCTGCTTTCTTTTTTTTGAAAAACATCCAATCCCCCCGATGCAATCATCTAATCAACAGGTTTTGCTTTAAAGGGTAAAATTATACTGCTGCTAGTTTACTTGTTAACATGCAGGATCAGTGCGGCCCCTTTTATTTGTTCAAATAAAAAAAGAAGCTGATAATATGTCAGCTTCCTTCTAAGGCGAATCCTTATATAATCCCCAATGAATCCAGAAAAACAACAACAATCACGACTGGCACAACAAACCTCATGACATTGTACCAGAGGGTAAATAACCAGCTTCCAGTCCTGGAATTGTGCAGCAGCTCCTGGCGCAAAACTTCTTTCTTGATTTTCAGAGGGACGAAGATTGAAATTAAGAGAACTCCGAGCGGCATTAAAATATTGCTGACAAGGAAGTCGGCGGCATCGAAGATATTTTTCCCGAAAATCGTTGCCTCGGCCAATGTCCCGAAAGATAGGGCAGAAGGGATTCCTAATAGGAAGATCAACCCTCCAGCGATCCATGAATAAGCAGCCCGTTTCTTCGGGTCTCCTTTTGCAAGGGCAGCAACAACGATTTCGAGCATTGAAAATGCCGAAGTCAATGTCGCGAATAAAAACAGAGCAAGGAAGAGCATCAGGAATAGCTCACCGAAAACCAGCTTTTCAAAAACGGCAGGCAGAACGATGAATAATAGTCCAGGACCCTCGGCCGGTTCAAATCCTAACGAGAATACAGCAGGGAAAATCGCCAGTCCTGCAAGAAGCGCGATGAACAGGTTCATCCCTACAACGGAAAGGGCAGGCTGGACAATGCCTTCATTTTTTGGCAAATACGAACTATATGTGACCATCACCGAAACGCCGACGCTTAAAGAGAAGAACGCCTGGCCCATCGCAAACAGGACACTTTCTGAAGTGATGTTTGAAAAATCAGGTGCCAGGAAGAATTTAACGCCTTCCATCGCATTCTCCAGAGTCAATGCACGGACAATTAAAATCAAAAACAAGACAAATAATGCGGGCATCAGGATTTTGCTCGCTTTTTCAATTCCTGATTGCACGCCTTTGGCAACGACAACAATCGTGATGAGTAAAAACGCAGCCTGGGCCGCAAGCACAGTCCATGAACTGCTGATTGTTTTGCCGAAAAGCTCACCATAGTTAGCACCCTCCTGGACAACTCCGCCCGCTAGACCCTTAACGAAGTAAAGGGTGATCCATCCGCCAACAACACTGTAAAAGCTAAGCAAAACGAAGCAGGTGACAACACCGAGTATCCCAATCCAGTGCCATTTGCTTTTAGGAGCAATCGCTAAATAAGCACGGATCGCTTCCTTGCCAGTGCTGCGCCCGATGACGAACTCTGCAAGCAGCAGGGGCAGACCGATGAAAAGTGAAAATAAGATAAACATCAGGAAAAACGCTCCGCCGCCACTGACGCCTGTTACGTACGGCAGCTTCCAGATTGCCCCGATTCCGATTGCTGAACCGGCCGCTGCTAATATGAAACCAATCTTCGATGACCATTGTTCCTTCTCCATTTGAATCTCTCTTTTCTCTTTGTATTTTCAGCTGGGTTGATTGGGATGGAAGAGGGCAAAATAAAAAGCCACGCCCCTATCCATTAATCTGGATAGGGACGTGGCTGAACACGCGGTACCACCCTATTTGGAAGCAAACCTGCTTCCCGCTCTAGTTTAAGATAACGGCCTGAACCGTCCTTTTTGGAATCCCCAAAAAGGAAAAGCTCCAAGAACGAAATTCACCTGGCCTTTGTATCAGTTTCCACCAACCACTGATTCTCTTTATAACAGGGAGACCGGCTTACTATACTCTCTTCAACGCTTCAACTTATTAAAATATATTTCTCGAAATTATAGTATGATAATGAGTTTGTGTCAAGTTGCTATAAGAGATAATAAAAAAATACGTTTTTTAAGGAAAAGATGATATACTCATATGAGTATATTGGATTTGTGGAATTTTAAAAAGGTGGAAAATATCAATGGAAATCAAGATTGGCATAAAGGAGAACATCCTGCAATTTATTTTATTGGTTGTGACGAACCTGTTTGTTGGATCGATGGTGGGCATTGAGCGAACCGTCCTGCCTTTGCTTGGCGAAGAGCAGTTTGGCTTGGCTTCCGCCAGTGCAGCTCTGTCCTTTATTATCAGTTTTGGTTTTTCAAAGGCGATTGTAAACTATTTTGCTGGGAAAATTGCTGACCGCCTTGGAAGGAAAAAGGTACTATTGCTTGGATGGACATTCGGACTATTCGTGCCGATTTTGATTATTTTTGCTCATGCCTGGTGGGTCATAATTGCTGCTAATATATTACTTGGTATAAACCAGGGACTTGCCTGGTCAATGACCGGCAATATGAAAATCGATCTTTCAAAAGCAGATCAAAGGGGAACTGCAGTCGGGCTGAATGAATTTTCAGGCTATTCTGGGGTTGCCCTTATGGCGGCAATATCAGGTTTTATTGCCTCTTCTTATTCACTGAGACCAGAACCGTTTTATTTAGGGATAGGCATTGTTATCATCTGAATAGTATTATCACTTGCCGTTAAAGACACGAGTGAACACTTAAGACTCCAGATTAAAAAATCAGCTGCGAATCATAACGGAGCCCAGCAATCGGCAAAAGAAGTTTTTGCGCTGACAACATGGAAGAACAGGAGTCTTTCAAGCATCAGCTTTGCTGGACTTGCAACCAATCTAAAAGATGGAACGGCGTGGGGGCTCTTCCCGCTGTTTTTTACCGTTCAAGGGCTAAGTGTTGGACAAATCGGAACAATCGTCACCGTTTATCCTGCAGCCTGGGGACTGTTTCAATTATTTACTGGAGTTTTAAGTGACAGGGTTGGCCGGAAGCTGCTCATCACATATGGGATGTGGACACAGGCGGCTGCAATCTGGATCATCTTGTTCGTTAACCAATTTGGGTTATGGATCATGGGACCTATCCTGCTTGGTCTTGGAACAGCCATGGTTTATCCGACCCTGCAGGCGGCCATAAGCGATGTTGCTCCCCCGGAATGGCGCGCATCATCTATGGGAGTCTACCGATTCTGGCGGGAAAGCGGCTATGCTTTTGGCGCCTTGTTTGCTGGTATTATAGCGGATTTGCTTGGTGTAAGCTGGGCGATTGGGTTAGTGGCATTGCTGCCCTTCCTCGCAGGAGTAAATTCATTTTTCCGTTTGAAAGAAACTCTTGTAAAAAAAGCGAATTAACAAAATAAAACCTTGGCTGCCTTTTTATAGCCAAGGTTTTGTTTGTTTTTATAGAAAATAATGAATGAAAGAGCCTGCGGTTAAGAAAAAAATTCCTGCAGAACCAAGGGTGTAGATGAGAAGCTTCCTGGCTTCAGTTTTTCTCGAGTAAACATATTGCTTATAAGTCAGTTCCCCACTAGCAAATTTTAGTCCAAACTTATTAGGCTCTATTTTATACTGCTTGCCGAAGTTATCTACTAAAATTACATTCTTGATTAATGGCAGATGCTCTCCGGGATTCAGCTGGGCATCAAGAGGTATCTCCGAATCAAAGTCCACATATTTTCCAACCAACTCAAGACGCACTATTTTATATAAAGAGCTGTTATGAATCTTTTCGGTAAATCTATATGCCTGCTGCTCGATGGCATTGCTCGTAAAGCACAAGTTTCTTCACCTCTTTATATTACTATGCAAGATTAGAGGGTTTGCACAACTGAAAAACCTATCTAAGCCATTCTAAAATATAATCGACAATAGAAGTCCGCCAACAGCCCCAGTCACTACAATGATCCAAGGCGGCAGCTTCCAATATACCAACATGCTGAACAGGATTGCTGCGAATACAAAGTCAATCGGCGCGAGAATAGAGCTTGTCCAGATTGGCTGATAAAACGCTGCAATCAAAATTCCCACTACAGCTGCATTCACACCTATCAGAGCCCGGCTGATGTTGCTATTTCGGCGCAAAGCGTCCCAGAATGGCAATGTACCAAGGATCAGCAGGAAAGCAGGGAGGAAAATTGCGACAGTCGCCAGCAATCCGCCCTGCCAGCCATTGATAACAGCCCCGATATACGCGGCAAATGTAAACAGTGGTCCTGGGACTGCCTGTGCAGCTCCGTATCCTGCTAAAAATGCTTCCTCGCTAAGCCAGCCTGTTGGAACGAATTCGCGTTCAAGCAGTGGAAGGACGACATGCCCTCCGCCAAAAACGAGCGAACCGGATCTGTAAAAGCTATCGAACATCGCAATCCAGTTCAGTGATGTAGCTTTCCTTAGGACAGGAAGGAGGATGAGCAATGCGAAAAATAGACCGAGTGACACAAATCCAACGCCTTTGGAGATGGAAAAATGCATTCTTGAGTTATCCTCAGCAATATGTGATTTGAACATAAAATATCCTAGAATTCCAGATATGATAATCACGCCTACTTGTGTGAAGGCCGTTTGCCATAGCAAAGTTGCGGCTAAAGCAAATAATGCAATGGTTTTTCTCGGCAGATCAGGAGTCAGCTTTTGCGCCATCCCTAATACTGCATGCGCGACAACGGCGACAGCCACGATTTTCAGGCCATGAATCCAGCCCGCATCAGCAATATCAAACCCCTGGACGATAAGCGCGAATACAATAAGAGCCAATACCGAAGGAAGGGTAAAGCCGAGGAATGCCAGCAGACCGCCTAGCAGACCTCCGCGCATTAACCCTACACCGATGCCGACCTGGCTGCTCGCAGGACCGGGGAGGAACTGGCATAATGCTACCAAATCCGCATAACTTTTTTCGTCCATCCATTTTCTGCGGCGGACATATTCTTCATGGAAATAGCCTAAATGGGCAACCGGACCGCCGAATGAGGTCAGCCCTAATCTGGTTGATACCAGTAGGATCTCCAGGAGTGTTGATTCACTCCTTTTTTCTGAAGTTTGAGCAATTTTCACTTTTTTATCTCCTCTTGGTAAAAGTATTTTGAATCGTACATTCTCTTTGGGAATTTTTCTTTCTTTAATGGAAAATCAATAACGAATTTCGATATCATTTTAACCTAACTTATTAAAAAAATTGAAGTAATACCCTCAATAACATTTTGAGTTATAAGGAAAGATTCAATTGCTGTTTGTTACTGCTTACAGAGATTTTTAGTAAATGGTTAAATGCTTACATTAGATGTTAAATACGCAAGGCCTTATGCTTTTTTATTTAGTGGGAATTATATGTGCATACATTTAATCTGGATGGTGTAACGATGACACAGAAGTTTTTTTCAAGAATTATTAAAATCGGCGGAACAGCATTGATCACAATCTTTTCCATAATGTTCGTTCTCGGGTTCATAACTGGAGAAACGGACTTGATGAGTGAACTTTACAAGAAAATGGGCACAATGGCAGAAATCGCAGCGATTGCGGCTTTTGCGCTATGGGTGATCAGGCTTGCGTTTATCGAACTCAAGAAACGGAAATTCACGTATGTAAAATGGATCCAGCTTGGATTCAAGCTGCTGAAAGAGCATCACATGATCATCGGCTGGGTTGCGTTTTCTGCGGCATTAGCCCACGGGTCCTACTTTTTCCTCCAGACCTCTGAAGAAGCGGAGAGTATTTACAGCGGACTCGCCACCCTAATCGGATTTGCCATTCTTGTCTCTTTTGGCCTTATTCTAAATAAATGGGGCAAGGGGAAAAAGTATTTAAGGTTTAAAAAGATCCATCAGGCAATCGCGGTTGTATTCGGTATAGCATTAGGGATCCATCTGCTGTTTGGTTAAGTTGTTTTAAAGTAATGGTTCTTTTGCGCATACAGTTACGGTCTGTATGCTTTTTTCTTTTCATGACATGGCATAGTTTGCCACCAAGTTGGACACCTATAAGTGGTAAGGCATTAAATTCAACTAAAAAGGATGTCAATATGGCTCTTGCGATTTATATATCATTAACAATCCTGCTGCTGCATTTCGCATATTACATCAGGAAACCGCTGAACTTTCTGCAAAACTCCCTCATCTTCATGGTGACTGCGATTATTACGCGTCAATGTCTGACAATCATGTCGATGGAATGGAAGTTATATAAACTGACGGAAGATGACTGGCTGTTCGTTTGTTTGTTATTGTGCCGCGATATTTTGACGCCGATGGTTACCGTTATTTTCTGCAATTTTTATTTGCGCCGTGATTTCTGGTTCTCTAAATTGGCCACATTTGTTATCTGTCTGGCCACCTTGCTGGGATTGAACTACATGGCAGTCCGTTTTGGAATCATTACCTACACTCGCTGGAACTTTGGATTTATGGCATTGCTGAACACTCTTTTTTTGCTGACTGCTCTAGGTCTCGTGAAATTGATTTCATATATTCAGATGTGGGAGAACCGCCAAAATGAAAGTATATGACCATGGATTTAATGAAAACGAATGGTTTGTGATTGCCAGCATTCTTGTCATGAATCTGGCAATTTGGCTTGCTCCCAGGATGTTTTCAAAATTAGAAGCAATCGGTTATTATATCTTTGGCATCTATATCGGCTTGTTTTACGACCATACAATCAGTATCAAGCCATGGGACTTTTATGATGTAAATGATTCTTCATCTTATCAGTTCATCGATTTCCTGAGCTATATCATGTACGGTCCTTATGGGTATTTCTTTCTTTATTTTTATGTAAAATGGAACATCAGGGGCCAAAAAACAATTCCATATATTCTGGTTTGGTCTTCATTTTCGGTATTTATGGAATGGATTGGAGTCAAGGTTGGTCTTTTCCACTATGATAAGGGCTACAGAATGTACTGGTCATTTCCGATTTATCTGTTATCCCAAACCCTGATGATCTTTTTTTACCATCTCGTTGTCCGAAATAAAAGCACTGAGGCTTAAATTGTTGGAAAATATATGAAAGTTCAAATATAATTTAATGACTAAGTTCTTCTTGAGAGGTTCAGAATATGGTTAAACAGGGTACGTTGCGTTTCGCGCAGATGGTTGTGCAATACATAATCGGGGTTTTTATTTTTATCTCCATTGGCAGTTTGCCCATTCTATTGAAAGACCTGGAACTTGATGTTGCTGGTTATATTACCAGCATCAAGGAGCTCGTGGTTAAAATCTTCAAATTAAGCAGTCTGACTTATGATGGGGAGCATGAAATGCTGCCGGCGATTATTGACCGGTATTTTTTCTCTTTAAAAACACTTAGCCTTTCCTTCGTTTTTGCTGTCATCCTTGCATTTATCCTTTCCTACATCATCGTTCTCTTTCTGAAAAATAAAAAAGACTATATTTTAAGTTTTATAGAAATCATCCGCACTATACCGGATATTGTTGGGATTTTCCTGCTGCAATCGTTATTCATCTGGATTAATAAGGCCTATGGAGTGAAACTCGTACAAACCGTATCGCTCGGGTCCGAAAACCAGGCATTCCTGCTGCCGCTTTTATCCTTGAGCCTGCCGATTTTCTTGTTTCTCATCCAGGTCATTGTGCTGAAGATTTTTGAGGAATTGGATAAGCAGTATATCGCTTTTGCAAAAGCAAAGGGACTATCATTTCTTTACTTGCTCAACATTCATGTCATCCGCAACATTCAGCATGATTTGCTCGGACACCTTAAAACAATTATCTGGATGATGCTCTCCACACTTGTCATTGTGGAGTATATTTTCAATATGGATGGCTTGATGATGTTCAATATCAAACACATTTCGATTGAGCTATTTGTGTTCAGTTGTATATTATTTTTTACACCGTTTTTCATGATTTACAGATTAATAGCTTTACGCCGGTAGATTGGGAAGGTAAATACAATGGCCACATTATTAAAAACGAAGAAGTTTATATTCGGGGCGTCATTTTTGGTGATCTTATTGACGCTAAGCATATTGAATACGATTTTGAATGACGGGAAAATCCGGCAAAAGCAATTTTTTTATGATGAAAACGGCAATTTGGAAAAAGCTCCGCCCTTTAAGCCGTTCGATGTCTTTCCGCTTGGCTCGGATATGTATGGGTATGATATTCTCCACACGGTGATTGAAGGAGCGAAATTCTCGATTGGCATTACGTTGATCGTCGCGCTTTTCAGGCTGCTGTTTTCGGTTTTCTTCAGTTATATGCTTTTTCGGATACCTGACCGAAGTTTCAAATGGGTAAAAAGATTGTCAGAGCCGCTATCGTTTTTTCCGCAGACGCTCTTTGCTTATTTTTTGCTGAGGACGGTTGTTCTGTATACGGCTGAAGGATTTCATCATCCGTTTTGGGTGAGGGCTGTGTATGAATTCATTATTTTAATCATGGTAGCCTTGCCTGCGCTTACTGTCCAACTGGCCGAACAAAAGCGCAGAGTATGGAACGAAGAGTTTGTCGAAGCGGCCATCACTCTTGGCGGCAGCAAGCGGCATATCTATTTTAAGCATATATTGCCTCATCTCTATGAGGAGTGGATTTTGATTTTTGGCCAGCAGTTCTTGCAGGTGCTGACCCTGCTCGTCCACCTTGGGGTGCTGAAGGTGCTGTTTGGCGGAACCGTTCTCGGATTCGGTTTTGGCGGAGGCGATCCCCCATCATCTGTAACACATGAATGGTCCGGCCTGATTGGTTTAAACACTCGATTCCTGCTGACCAACGAATGGATTATCTACGTGCCAATTCTGTTTTTCACTCTTACAGCGCTTAGTGTAGCGATGATCAATAAAGCATTGAGCGATTGGTTCAGCCAGAAGGACATGGTGAGGAAGAACAGAGGGATATAGGATCGTAAAAAATATTGCACTAACGCATTAAAGCAGTGGGGGTCAGACCCCCGGCGGTTTAACGTGTTAAAGGGTCCTTTTTAGGGCTTTTTTTTATGCTCTCGATACCTGTTGTTACTACTTTGTTAGTAATGAGAAGAAGTGAGGAGATTAATATTTTTTAACTCTCTTGCAAAATGGTTTCAATGTAAAAATTGTGGGAATATTAAGAAAAATAACTGAGGAGTTGAACTGTGCATGAAGTAGAAAGCCGCCATTTTTTCTTTTATTTTTATAACCCCTCAGGTGGTCCTGCTGAAGCAGCACCACCCATCTGCAACCTTAGTAAGACACAATAATAGACATTCCGGAATCCAAATTTACACCACTTGAAGATTGGTTTTACCATGGGGTTAAACGATTACAAATTCAAGAATTTTAAAATTTTATATTAGGTGAGAGGAGATCCACATGAAACGTTTCGTCTATTTGTTATTTGCCCTGTTGCTCATCTTTCCTTCCTTCATGGTACAGCAGGGAAAGGCTGAAGCCACTGCCAGCAGTACGGCGGTAGTTGACCCGCTGATTGAAAAAGCTTTCAGCACAGCTAGCTCCCTTGAGGTCATTGTCACTTTTAAAGGTGATGGTGCGCCAAGCAGTACACAATTGTCGCTGTTAAAGACGCTAGGTATCGAGACAGGGCTAAGCATGAAGTCCTTGCCGATTGCCGGAGTGGTCGCAACAAAGGACCAGATTGAAAAGCTCGCAGACAATCCAGAGGTTCAATCGATTTACCTTAACAAGAAGCTTTCCTACTTCAATGCCGACGCAACTGCCATTACTGGTGTCGATAAAGCAAGAACTGACGACAGCTTCCGCAAGGCAAACGGCGGCCTTCCTGTTACGGGGAAAGGAATCGGAGTTGTTGTAAATGACAGCGGTGTCGACGGTACACATAAGGACCATGAGTTTGGAAAAAATCTTGTTCAGAACGTTTTAGGATCCACCAATCTGAATGCCCTTGCGCCAGGCTTGCTCCCAATCACTTATCAGGAAAACGTTCCAAATACGGATACGAATTCCGGTCATGGTACACATGTTGCGGGAACGGTTGGAGGTACAGGTGCGATGTCAGGTGGCAAATATGAAGGTGCAGCCCCTGGGGCGGATCTAATCGGCTACGGATCAGGAGCGGCATTGTTCGTCCTTGATGGTATCGGCGGCTTCGATTATGCAATCACTCACCAGCAGCAGTACAATATTCGGGTCATCACCAATTCATGGGGTTCTTCAGGCGATTTCGATCCGAATGACCCAATCAATATCGCGAGTAAAAAAGCATATGATCGCGGGATCACGGTTCTTTTTGCAGCTGGCAATGAAGGTCCTGGAGAAAACACACACAATCCATATGCAAAAGCGCCATGGGTCATCTCAGTAGCAGCGGGTGTCAAGGACGGCAGGCTGGCTGATTTCTCTTCAAGAGGAACGAAAGGGGTAGGCGGTACTTTTACCTTGGATGGCCAGGAATGGACCTGGAAGGATGAGCCTACTGTTACTGCCCCAGGTGTTGATATTGTATCAACTCGCGTCATTGGGCCGGTATCAAGCCTAGCAGCCCAACAAGATATCGAGACGATCGAAACAGCGTACCTCCCTTACTACACAACAATGAGCGGAACATCGATGGCCACTCCGCATGTTGCAGGAATCGTCGCACTTATGCTTGAAGCAAATCCTCTGCTTTCACCTGCAGAAGTGAAGCAGATTCTCGAACAGACAGCTACAAATATGCCAGGCTATGAAACTTGGGAAGTGGGTTCAGGCTACGTCAATGCATATGCTGCGATTGACAAAGTCTTCAACAACACAGCTTATGGTAAAACAGTAAACGCAACACAAACCTTTTATAGCAATGTAAAATCGACAACGGAACGCAAGGATTTTTCAGTGGACTATAACCCATTAACATTTGTTTCTGACAATCAGTATGAATTTGCGGTAGAAGAAGGCATGTCCAGCCTAGTGGCAAAAATAGATGGCGCGGGTGTAATGGAACAAACAGGCAATCCGATTAACCTGGTCCTTATCGCACCAGATGGCACAGAGTACAGCTCGGGAGTCAGCCTGCTATTCCCACTCTACTATGATCGCACTGTTTCAGTTACTTCACCGGCACCGGGAGCTTGGAAAGCAGAAATCAGAGGGCTTCGCGGAGCAGACGCTAACCCGATCGGTGTAGGCCTTCCGGAAACAGTACAGGGAGATCTTGCCTTCACAAAGGTCACCGGTTTTACAGGCCTGAATGATATCACGAACCACGCAGCAGCTGATGCAATTAAAATTGGCGTAAGTGAACGATTATTCGACGGCTATTCAAATGGCGCTTTTAAGCCGGATGCACTTTTAACAAGAGCAGAACTGGCAAAATATTTAGTCATGGGAGCTGAAATCAAGCAATCCCTTCCGAAGGTCCCGAGCTTCACAGACATCCTGAGTGAAGACCTTCCATTTGTTGAAGCTGCAACGGCAAAAGGAGCATCATTCCGTGACACGCAGCATATCCAGCAGGGGGTCATTGTACCAAAAGCAGCCGGCAAGTTTGCCCCTAAAGATGGCGTTACTCGCGCAGAGTTGGCTTATTCCTTAGTTCAGGCTCTAGGCATGCAAAAAGAAGCCCAGGAATTTGATGGGCAGCTAACCGTCCAGTATAACGATGAAAGAATCGCGATTGCCGATGCAACCGAAGTACCGGCTCATCTCAAAGGCTATGTCCAGCTCGCGTTAGACCTGAACATTCTTAATGCAAAATTTGCCGTAACACAAGGACCATATGATCTAAAGCCGAAGGTGACAGCAACCTTCAGCCCATCTGTAATAAATACACGCGGAGACTTTGCAGTAGCGATGACTCGATACTATAATACGTTTCTAAAATAAGGTAAAATTAGAACAGGCCCCAGGGTCTGTTCTTTTACATATAAGGGGTGAAATAAATGCCTGAAATCAAAGCAGTATTCTTCGATCTCGACGGGACCCTGCTCGACCGCAACGCCTCTCTGGTAAAATTCATCAAAGACCAGTACGAGCGTTATATAAAGGAATTGAGTTTAATAAACAAACAGCATTTCATTAATAGATTCTTAGAACTGGATTGCCGCGGTTACGTATGGAAAGACCGGGTATACAGTCAGCTTTTACAGGAAATGAAAATAACGAGTTTAACCTGGGAAGTACTACTGGAGGACTACCTTAATAACTTTAAACATGCATGCGTGCCCTTCCGAAACGTTCGGAAGGTTCTAGAAACCCTGCGTCAGATGGGCATAAAGCTCGGCTTGATTTCCAATGGGAAAAGACAATTCCAGAGAGATAACCTGAAAGCGCTAGGGATTGCGGATTACTTTAACACCATTCTGATATCTGAAGAGGTGGGCTTAAGAAAACCTGACCCGTTGATTTTTCAAATGGGGCTGGACCATCTCTCTGTTTCAGCAGAGGAAAGTATATTTGTAGGAGATCATCCGGAGAATGATATCAAAGCCGCCAGGGATGCAGGAATGCTTGGAATCTGGAAGCGTGATGAATATTGGATGGAGGCTGCGGCCGATTTTACCATCAATGATTTATATGAAATAGTAGCCATCGTTCAAAACTTGAAAGGAGCAGCAGTAAATGAAGGATTTTGAAATTATGCATATTGCGCCAACTCCTGAAGAATATCTGGATCTGCGTCTCGAAGCTGGCTTAAGCAGTAAATCCATGGAAGCTGCAAGCGTTGGTCTAAAGAATTCACTCTTTGCCGTGACCATTTTTAGTGGCTCTATTTTAGTGGCGATGGGAAGGATCATCGGTGATGGAGGAGCCTTTTTTCAAATCGTCGACATCGCGGTCAAACCGGATCAGCAAGGAAAGGGACTTGGAAAGCTGGTAATGAAGGAATTGATGTCCTATCTTGAGCAAAATACGTATCCGGGCTCGTATGTCAGCTTGATAGCCGATGACCCGGCAAATAAACTTTATGAACAATTTGGGTTTTCTTATACATACCCTGAATCTCATGGGATGTATCGAAAATATTGAAGCGGCAAATGTAAGTTCGTAAGCTTCTCAAAAAATAGGACTATTAATGATGACTAATACCATAGGATAATGATGACTAATACCATAGGAATGTGATTTCTGAAAACAGTGATGCTCTTGTGGAAAATGGTTCTTTAGCATGGAGGGATCCTGGTCTGGTAACTAAGATACAAAGGATGCTCCTATCGCTTATTGGGGTCATTTGCAATCTATGAGCCTTTAAAATTGTGAAGTATCATAAAATTTGGTAATTCACAAATCCTCTTGTAATACTTGTAAATTAATAGTATATTTTTCCTACAAAGTCGTTGTTTAATATTTACATATTTGGTTTTTCTTAAGTGCTTCGGGAGGAATACATTGTGGATATATATGTTGCAAGGCAGCCCATTTTTGATATGAACGAAAACACTGTTGCTTATGAACTGCTTTACAGAAGCAGCACTGTCAATAATTATCAGCACACAAATGGAGATCAGGCTACCACTGATGTCATCGTGAACAGTTTCTTGAATATTGGAATTAAGGAATTGTCTAATGGTAAGCCATGTTTTATTAATTTTACAGAGAAATTATTGAAGCTGGGCGTGCCTGCATACTTCAACCCCTTATCCATCGTGGTGGAAATTCTTGAGACAGTTGAAATAAATGAAGAAATTCTTGCTATTTGTAAGGAATTAAAGGCGCATGGTTATATAATCGCTCTTGATGATTTTTTCGTTTCACAGTGGAATGATCTGACCGTTGAATTATTGGATTATGTGGATATCATCAAGATTGATTTCAGGACAACCAACCGCTCTGACAGACAAGAAATGCTCAGGTTTATAACAGGAAGGAATATCAAATTTCTGGCGGAAAAAGTGGAAACGATTTCAGAATACCATGAGGCAAAAGAAGATGGGTTTGAATACTTTCAGGGATTTTATTTCAGCAAGCCAGTGATTTTGAATAGTTACGATATACCATCCTATTATCATTCTTATTTTCAAATATTAAAAGAAATAGAGTGCCCCGAACCTGATCTTGAAAAAATCAAGGATGTCATTGAAAAAGATATATCATTATCCTATAAATTGCTCCGGCTGATTAATAATCCTGTGTTCCGTCCGAGAAATGAAGTTTCTTCGATTAAGCAGGCGATTATTTTGTTGGGGCTCAATGAAATCAAGAAATGGATTTATGTTTTGGCAATAAGAGGAGCAGACAGAGGCGGCGCTGACGGTGGTTCAAAGGAACGGGAAATAATTGAGCTTTCGCTGAAACGTGGGAAGCTGGGTGAATTGATTGGCAGAAAGGTTGGCAGAGAGGTATTGTCATCAAAGTATTTCCTGCTCGGAATGTTCTCGCTGATGGATTCATTGCTGCATCACCCGATGGATGAGCTTCTTGAGGACCTGCCTTTGAGCAATGAGCTGAAGAATGCCCTATCAGGTGAAAAGAACGATGAATATATGATGCTTCAATTCTTAAAGGATATTGAACTTGCCTTCCACGAAGGTGCGGAGCTAAAGTTCAATCCGACCTCTATGCATTTAGAAGAACTTTTCCGTCTGTATGGTGAGGCTAGTGACTGGGCAACCAAAGTCTTGAGTGAAGTTAGCGTGTAAATGGAATAGGATAGAGAGTATGCAGAGAGTCCCTTATCTTGGCATGCTCTTTTTGTTTGCAGATGTTTCTTGTAACCTGCTGCTAAAACAGCTATATTCATAAATAGAAGATTTTTTTGTTCGTTAAATTGTTTGAATGAGGTGTTCATTGTGGTGCTAAAATATTTGTCCGCTCTTATTCTTCCTGGATTCATGGTCGTTTTTTTCACCAGGGTTGCCTATAATCATATCCTTGCGCTGGTGTTAACCGTTGCCTTGATCGCTGCTTCTGTTTATAAAGGATACACAGATTCATTTCTGTTGATTGTCGTTGATGCTTTTTCGCTTACGTTAGGCTTTTATTTGGCAAACCTGATGATGAAGCAGAACAAGAAGCGGCAGTGATTGCGGTAAATTTTTTAAAAGCACATAGAGAGCCTGTCGAATCTTGTTCGGCAGGCTTTTTCTTATGGCAAAAGGTTTGAGGGATATTCAATCAAACATTTGATTAACGATAATCCGGGCTACTTCTCCATAATTCTGCAAATGAAAAATATTTTTTTCGAATGTTTGTTCGCTTTTTATTGGTTTGTTTTACCTGCTTTGTGGTAGAATGAGGATATGACTTTTTGACAGCTTAGGAAAACTGATTATAGATGAAGGCTCTTTTTGAAATGGTGTCTGAACCAAGAATGTGTTTAGAACTAGTAAAAATTCAAAATCCGATTTTTACTAGTTAAAGCAATAAAGTTTACGAAAAGAGCCAAAATGAAATTAAAATTACAGGAGGCTTTTCTGTGAAGGACCAATTTGAATTAGTCTCGAAATATTCCCCGCAGGGAGACCAGCCTGCGGCGATTGTAGAACTGGTACAAGGCATTCGCGAAAATAAGAAGCACCAGACGCTTCTAGGGGCTACCGGTACAGGTAAGACGTTCACGATTTCAAATGTGATCAAGGAGATCAACAAGCCGACGCTTGTGATTGCCCATAATAAAACGCTGGCAGGACAGCTTTACAGTGAGTTCAAGGAGTTTTTCCCGAACAATGCTGTTGAGTACTTTGTCAGCTACTATGATTATTACCAGCCAGAGGCGTACGTGCCTCAGACCGATACATTCATTGAAAAGGATGCCAGCATTAACGATGAAATTGATAAGCTGCGCCACTCTGCGACATCTTCCTTGTTTGAACGAAAAGATGTCATCATCATCGCCAGTGTATCCTGCATCTATGGTCTCGGTAATCCTGAAGAATACCGTGACATGGTCGTTTCGCTGAGAACTGGCATGGAAATTGAGCGGAACAAGCTATTGCACCGCCTTGTTGATGTCCAGTATGAACGGAATGACATCGATTTCAAGCGCGGGACTTTTCGCGTCCGCGGTGATGTTGTGGAAATTTTCCCGGTATCTCGCGATGAGCATTGCATGCGGATTGAGTTTTTCGGAGATGAAATCGACCGGATCCGTGAGGTTGATGCATTGACTGGTGAAATAATCGGTGAACGTGATCATGTAGCAATCTTCCCGGCATCCCACTTCGTCACTCGTGAGGAAAAATTGAGAATCGCCATCGAGAATATTGAAAAAGAACTCGAAGAACGACTTGAAGTACTTCGCGCCGAGGAAAAACTGCTAGAAGCCCAGAGGCTTGAGCAACGGACAAGGTATGACCTTGAAATGATGCGTGAAATGGGTTTTTGCTCTGGGATTGAAAACTACTCACGCCACCTGACATTAAGGCCGGCTGGAGCAACACCATATACTTTGATCGACTACTTCCCGGAAGATTTTTTGATTGTAGTAGATGAGTCGCATGTTACATTGCCGCAAATAAGGGGAATGTTTAATGGTGACCAGGCTCGTAAGCAGGTTCTTGTGGATCATGGTTTCCGTCTGCCATCGGCAATGGATAACCGCCCGCTGACGTTCCCTGAATTTGAGAAACATGTTCATAATGCTGTTTTCGTCTCCGCTACCCCTGGTCCATATGAATTAGAGCACACACCTGAAATGGTCCAGCAGATCATCCGTCCGACAGGGTTGCTTGACCCGACGATTGATGTAAGGCCGATCGAGGGACAGATTGATGACTTGATTGGAGAGATCCATGAAAGAGCAAAACGGAATGAACGGGTATTGATTACCACTTTAACTAAAAAAATGTCTGAGGACCTGACTGATTATCTTAAGGAAATCGGCATAAAAGTGCAGTACCTTCATTCCGAGGTTAAGACACTTGAAAGAATTGAGATTATCCGCGAGCTGCGGCTAGGCAAGTATGATGTGCTCATCGGGATCAACCTACTAAGGGAAGGAATAGATATTCCTGAAGTATCGCTTGTGGCAATCCTTGATGCAGATAAAGAAGGCTTCCTCCGTTCCGAAAGGTCGCTCATCCAGACGATTGGCCGTGCAGCGAGGAACGAGCGCGGACATGTCATCATGTATGCAGATAAGATGACGAACTCAATGGAATTGGCCATCAGCGAAACGAAGCGCCGCCGTGCGATCCAGGAAGAGTATAATGCGAAGCATGGTATCACACCGCAGACGATCCAGAAGGAGATCCGCGATGTAATTCGTGCGACCATTGCTGCCGAAGATCAGGAAGAATACAACCCGGCAGAGGGTTTGAAGAAGCTGTCAAAGAAAGATCGCGAACAAGTGATTTTAAATATGGAAAAGGAAATGAAGGAAGCGGCGAAGTCACTCAACTTCGAACGAGCGGCCGAGCTGCGTGACCTCATTCTTGAGTTAAAAGCGGAAGGATGACGATAAAATGGCTATGGATAAATTGATAGTTAAAGGCGCCAGAGCCCATAACTTGAAAAATATAGATGTCACCATTCCGAGAGATAAGCTTGTGGTGCTGACAGGACTTTCCGGTTCAGGGAAGTCCTCACTGGCCTTCGATACCATCTATGCCGAAGGACAGCGCCGTTATGTCGAGTCATTATCGGCATATGCGCGCCAATTTCTTGGACAGATGGACAAGCCTGATGTCGATTCAATCGAAGGATTGTCTCCTGCGATTTCAATTGACCAGAAAACGACGAGCCGGAATCCTCGTTCCACGGTTGGAACAGTGACGGAAATCTACGATTATTTACGATTATTATTTGCAAGGGTTGGACGTCCAGTCTGCCCTGTGCATAATATTGAAATTTCGTCCCAGACGATCGAGCAGATGGTCGACCGTGTACTCGAATATCCGGAAAGAACAAAGCTGCAAATCCTTGCACCGCTTGTTTCTGGCAGGAAGGGTACACATGCCAAGGTTCTTGAAGATGTAAAAAAACAAGGCTATGTCCGTGTCCGTGTCGACGGGGAAATGTTTGACCTTGGAGAAGATATTGAGCTGGAAAAGAACAAAAAACACTCCATTGAAGTCGTCATCGACCGCATTGTTGTCAAGGAAGGCATCGCTGCACGTCTTGCCGACTCCATGGAAGCTGCTCTTAAGCTTGGTGAAGGCAATGTACTGATCGATGTTATCGGTGAAGAAGAATTGATGTTCAGCGAGAATCATGCCTGCCCGATTTGCGGTTTTTCAATCGGTGAGCTTGAGCCAAGGATGTTCTCCTTCAATAGTCCTTTTGGAGCTTGTCCAGAATGTGATGGACTAGGTGCTAAGCTTGAAGTGGATGTTGAACTCGTCGTTCCTAATAAGGACCTGACATTGCGCCAGCATGCGATCGCTCCTTGGGAACCTACTAGCTCGCAGTATTACCCATCACTGCTTGAGGCAGTCTGCAACCATTATGACATCGATATGGATGTTCCAGTAAAAGACCTGCCTGACCACCAGATGGATAAAATCCTTCACGGTTCGGGTAAAGACCGGATTTATTTCCGTTATGAAAATGATTTTGGCCAGATTCGTGAAAATTATATTGTTTTTGAGGGAGTTCTCAAAAATATCGAGCGCCGTTATAAGGAAACAGGCTCTGACTATATCCGTGAACAAATGGAAAAATATATGGGTGAGCACGCCTGCCCAACATGTAAAGGCTACAGGTTGAAGCGTGAAACACTTGCAGTCCTTGTCGATGGCCGCCATATTGGTGAAGTAACTGCATTGTCAGTCGAGGAGGCACATCAGTTTTTCCAGAGTTTAAAGCTTTCGGAAAAAGAAATGAAGATCGCCAATATGATTTTCCGTGAAATCACGGAGCGTCTCGGCTTCCTGATCAATGTCGGGTTGGACTACCTGACGATGAGTCGCTCAGCTGGTACACTTTCAGGCGGTGAAGCTCAGCGGATCAGGCTTGCGACCCAAATTGGTTCACGCCTGACTGGAGTCCTATATATCCTTGACGAGCCATCCATTGGTCTCCATCAGCGAGACAATGACAGGCTGATTGATACGCTGAAAAACATGCGGGAAATCGGAAACACTCTGATTGTCGTTGAGCATGATGAGGATACGATGCTTGCTGCTGATTATCTAATTGATATTGGCCCTGGAGCAGGTGTCCATGGCGGGGAAATCATTTCACAGGGTACACCAGCAGAAGTAATGGCCGATCCGAACTCATTGACTGGCAAGTATCTGTCGGGAAAAAAATTCATTCCGCTGCCAATCGAGCGCCGCAAACCGGATGGACGTTACATCGAAATTAAGAGTGCGAAGGAAAATAACCTCCGAAATGTGAATGTGAAATTTCCACTTGGAACCTTTATGGCTGTCACAGGCGTATCCGGCTCAGGTAAAAGTACATTGATTAATGAAATCCTTCATAAATCACTTGCGATGAAGCTTCATCGGGCAAAAAGCAAGCCTGGTGAGTTCAAGGAAATCAAAGGTGTCGAGCATCTCGATAAGGTCATCGACATTGACCAGTCACCAATCGGCCGCACACCAAGATCGAACCCGGCTACCTATACAGGTGTATTTGATGATATCCGCGATGTGTTTGCTTCTACAAATGAAGCGAAGGTACGCGGCTATAAAAAAGGACGCTTCAGCTTCAATGTAAAAGGTGGACGTTGTGAAGCATGCCGCGGCGACGGTATCATCAAAATAGAAATGCACTTCCTGCCGGATGTTTATGTACCATGCGAAATCTGTCATGGAAAGCGTTACAACCGTGAAACACTGGAAGTAAAGTATAAAGGGAAGAACATTTCCGAAATCCTCGATATGACGGTTGAGGATGCGGTGGAGTTCTTCGCCAACATTCCGAAAATCAGCCGCAAGCTGCAGACGATTTATGATGTCGGCCTTGGCTATATTAAGCTTGGCCAGCCCGCGACTACGCTATCCGGAGGGGAAGCGCAGCGCGTCAAGCTTGCATCCGAGCTGCACCGCCGCTCAACCGGCCGTTCGCTCTATATCCTTGATGAGCCGACAACCGGCTTGCATGTTGACGACATCTCTCGTTTGTTAGTCGTCCTTCAACGCCTCGTTGAAAATGGCGACACTGTGCTGGTCATCGAACACAACCTGGATGTTATCAAGGCTGCCGATTTTATCATCGATCTCGGTCCAGAAGGCGGAGACCGCGGCGGTACCATTATTGCTTCCGGAACACCGGAACAGGTCGCTGAAGTTCCAGAATCGTATACCGGCAAGTACCTCAAGCCAGTACTCGATCGCGACCGCCTGCGGATGAAGCAGGAGATTGTTGAGAAAGAAAAAAGCACTAGTAATGCTTAATACAGATAAGACGCTGACTCAAAAGGTTGTTGAATGCGACTTTGAGCAGATTAGTGGTTCAATGTCCGAGAACAACTCAAAGCGGAAAAAGGCCGACGAGTTGTCATGAGAAGGGTTCCGAGAACAACTCAAAGCGGAAAAAGGCCGGCGAGTTGTCATGAGAAGGGTTCCGAGAACAACTCAAAAAGGGTGTCCCAAGATACTTTTGGGGACACCCTTTTTTTTTCGTTGAGATATTCTTTCCAGCACGTATTTGAATAATTGCCTCTTCAAATACGAACGCGCTTCACTTCAATTGAATCGGCTCCATTGTCGGATCTAAAGCCTTAAAACTGTAGTTGTGCTCTTTTAGATATTTCAACAACTCTGGAAGCTGAGCTAATGTTTCTTCTCTTTCATGGAGAAGGATGACAATTGGTTCTTGTTTTTTAGATTGGCTGCTAATTTGGGAGATCGTGTTTTCAACCAGCCTATGATCCCGGTAATACCAATCCTTGCTGTCGATATTCCAATCCCACATTTGGTACCCTTGCTCATTGACGGCTTTTTTATAAGGATCTGTCATGTATGGAGCACTTCCGTATGGCGTGCGAATGAAAGATGTGTCGATGCCTGTGATTTCCTTGATTGTGTTCAGTGTCTGGTTCATTTCAGCGACGACTGTTTTCGGAGATTGATAGATTTTCGTTTTATCATGTGTTACTCCATGTGCACCAAGGCTGTGCCCATCCTGAGCCATCCTTTTTACAGCATCGGGAAAGTTTCTCATATTCCCATCAAGCATAAAGAAGGTCGCTTTAGCGTCATACTCATCAAGCATGTTTAAAATTTGGTTTGATACCCTATGAGGACCGTCATCAAATGTTAAATAAACAGTTCTTTGATCAGTGGTTTGTTCTGCAGGTGCTTTATGATCAGCGGGAACGAGTGGAGGATTGTTTACAATATCTGCGTTTTCGTTTTCTGCTTTATTTTCATTTACCTCTGCAAATCTTGGTGACTTTTTTTCTACTGTTTTTAACATCTCGTTTGTACGGTTAGAAGCTAGTTTAATCTCGCCGGGAGGGTTTGGAATTTGGATCTTCAACTTTACGGTTTCACCAGCCATTGGCCTTTTTTCCTGGCTTGCCACAACGGTGGATGACGTAACGATTCCACCGATTAAACAAATTAATGCGCACCATTTTGCTGTCTTCTTTTTCAAGCTTGCCACTTTGCATCCCTCGCAGATTGTTCTTAGATGATTTTCATAAAATCAGACGTATGTATTTTAACAAATGTTACAGTAATATTTCTCTATGATTACAGAATAATATGTAAGTAGATTATTTTATATAAGAAAATAGTGGGAATTTTTATGCTGATTTCACAAAAATGTGGGTAATATCACTTGTATTCCGGAGGGTTCAAATTGTATTTGTCGAAATAATTTCTCAAAGGAATGAAACTTCTTGGGCTCTTTAGCGTATTTATTGCTAAGGAGTTGAAAAGGATGGATACAAAACGTATAGTGTCTGCCTTGTGCTATTTTAGTATTATGTTCGCTGGAATATTGTTTCCCTTGGTAGCATACTTTGCGTCTGAGGACCTTGATGTTAAGCATCATGCGAAGAAGGCATTATTTTCACATCTGATCCCGCTGATTCCACTGCCGCTTATCCTGTTATCGGTTTATTTTGATATCACAAGAGGAGCAGAAGAATTTCCAGTACTGATGTTTGCAAGTGCCATGTTAATGGTGGTTTTGAGTTTTATTGTACTGATCTGGAATTTGGTTAAAGGTATAAAAGTTCTCAATATAAAGGATGATTTTTAAGGAGGATGCAGAATGAAGGAAGAACGCAAACGGATTTTGAAGCTTGTTGAAGATGGAAAAATAACTGTAGATGAAGCATTATTTTTAATCGAAGAACTGGAGAAGGGCAATGCAAAAGCAGAGGAGAAAACAACAGCCCTATCAACAACAGTGAAATTTGAAGAAGCAAAGAAGGAAGAGCCTGGTTCCTATAAATTTAACTCGGTAAAAGATAAGGTTCTTGATTTTGTGGATACAGCTTTTAAAAAAATCAAGGATCTTGATCTTGATTTGAACTTTGGTCCATCAGTAGATATCACCCATATCTTCCAGCAGGGTGATGCTTATTTGAACCAAGTGGATATTGATATGGCAAATGGTTCAGTCCAAATTGTTCCATGGGTGCAAAAGGATGTCCGGATTGAATGCACTGCAAAGGTATATCGGGTTGAGAACCAGGATGAAGCTCGCCGTAAATTTTTGGAGGATGCCGTTTTTGCGATTGAGGGTCAAAAGCTTCGCTTTGCAATTCAGCAAAAGTGGATGAAGGTAGATGCTGTTGTCCATGTTCCAGCAGAAGAGTATGAAAATATCCGAATCCGCTTGTTTAACGGGTCCATCCAGAGTGAAAACTTAAATGTGAAGGATTGCCGTGCAAAGACTGCGAATGGAAAAGTCCTTCTCGAAGGGATTGAGTGCGGAAAGCTGGAGGCAGAAACTGCGAATGGACATATTGGCATTCACAGAAGTGCAATCAGGGATTTGGAAGCAGAAACGATTAATGGGGCAATCAAAGCTGATGGATATTTTAATCAGGTGGATTTACAGTCCTTCAATGGCAATCTGACTTGTACGGTACTCAATCAGGAATGCGAGAGTGTCGAGTTGAAGGCAACTACTGGCAGCATCGACGTGTTCCTGCCGGAGAAAACACCTGCAAGCGGGGAACTGAAATCAAATCTTGGCGGTTTCAGCATCGAGCTGGATGGAATTCAAGTGGTCGAAGAGAAAAGCGATATGGTCCAAAAGACGCTGCGTTTCAAGCCTGCCGATGGCAGCCTGCATGCAGTGAGACTGTATGCTGATACAAAAACGGGTTCCATTTCTGTGAAAAAAACGACTGGAGTCCATATAGAAAAATAGGAAGGTGTTAGAAATGAAATTATATCGTTCTCGGAGTAATAGAATGCTGGCAGGAGTAATCGGAGGATTGAGCGAATCCTTCGGAATGAATGCAACTCTCCTTAGAATCCTGTTTGCTATTCTATTATTCAGCACAGGCTTAATGCCGATGGCCATTTTATACTTAGTGCTTGTATTCGTTCTTTCAAACAAGGAAGGCTATTAAAGATGAGATGGCTGCTCGGTATTATCATAAATGCGATTCTATTTATGGCTCTTGCGGGTTATTTTGAGAATGAGATTTATTTATCGGGATTCGGTGCAGCTCTCGGAGCCAGCTTTATCCTTTCCATCCTGAATGTATTAGTTAAACCAATCCTGATTATATTGACGCTGCCGGTAACGGTGCTCAGCCTTGGATTATTCCTGTTTGTCATTAACGCGATTACGTTGATGCTGACCGACAGTCTGATGGGAAGTTCCTTTGAGATCGCTGGATTTGGAATGGCGCTATTGACGGCGATCATCATGTCAGTAGCAAACTTGGTCATTCAGAATACCGTTCTTAAGGATTCAAAGAAATAATAAAAAGGGAATGCCGGCACACATTGGATGTGCCGGCATTCCCTTTAATTTAAATATCCGCTGATATGCGGGGGATATTACAGAGTGTTAGTCAGAATCAATGTAAGCTTCGAATCCAGCCTTCCTTAATCTTTCTGCCAGCTCTTGTGCATTCTGCTCTTCGTCAAATGCTCCGGCCTGAACCTTATAGCGTCCACCAGCACTTTTATTCGTAGTTGGAGCAGGAGACTTTGTGGGAGCGGGAGCGAGGGATGGAGCAGCTTTTGTTATTGGCTGCAGTTTGAATTGATCGACTAAAGCTTTCACAATTGCTTCCGCAACCGTTTTTCGGTACGTTTCTGAACGAAGCAATTTGACTTCTTCCTGATTTGTCATAAAACCGCATTCAGCAAGTACTGCATCCATTTTAGTTTCTCTGAGAACATGAAAATCAGCCGTTTTTACACCTCGGTTTTCCAATCCTGTAGAGAGTACTAGATTTCGCTGGATTTTTTGGGCAATCTCATAGGCCAAAGGAGGTCTTGTGGGATATACATAAGTCTCGATACCGCCAGCATTGTTCCATCCGCCGCTGCCATATGCATTGGCATGTATGGAAACAAATATATCCACGGCCAGACGATTCGCCTTATCCGTCCTCTCCCGCAAAGACACATCTTCCTGGTCAGAATGAGAAAAATAAACGGTGACATTTTTATAATTCACCAGCAATTGCCTGGCATAGTTGGCCACTGCCCTGCTAAATTCATATTCCCTCATTCCATCAGGACTTCGCTTACCCGGGGTGTTGTAGCCATGCCCAGCATCAAGCATGATCTTCATAACCATCATCATACCTTCCGATAAAAGATTTCCTCACCAGTATATATATGAACAAAGTTGGGAAAAGGACATAGTGAGATACTCTGAAAGAACTATTAATAATATTTAAGCCTATTTATTCAGCTCAAAAATATCCTCAAGCCGCTGTGCCATAAACTCATGTGCATCCTGGATCCCCAAATTATAAAACTGAGGTGCCAGCTTATCTGCAAAAAACTCAAGCATCAGCAACGCAGCCAGATCCCCAAGTTCCTCACCCCGTTCATCACGGAAATAACGCTTAATCTCATCCATCATCACAAGCTTCGCATCATCATCAATCCGAAAATTCTTAAGCATAAAAAACACAACCCCTTCAATTAAGTACATACCTACATTGTAGCCTAATCCCAAAAAGAATTCACCGCATCACCGCACTGGGGGTCAGACCCCCAGCAATGTACCGCGTTAAAGCGCCGGGGGTCTGACCCCCGGGGGAGTAATGCGTTAATGGGGTGAAGCCTAACCCTTCTTTTTTCGACATTGTTCAGGGAATGGTTCGATTATTTCCGTGGAAATAAGGTGGTTTTTTAATGTGTTTCGACGTGTTTTTTTGCATTTTACAACAAAAAGGAGCTGGGAACTAAAAGTTTATTAGTACTTTCAGTTTCCAGCTCCTTATGATTAAGAACGTTGCATGGTATGAACGAATTTGTAACGATCTGCGCGATAGGCAGATTTTACGAATTCGAAGGGGGTTCCGTCCTTTAATGTTGATGTTCTAAGAATCAACAGGACGGGGGAACCTTTTTCGATTTCCAGAAGACGGAGCTCTTGGTCCTTTGCATTAGAAGCTTCGATTTGCTGAGTGGCTTCATGAATAACAAGGTTCAATTTTTCCTCGATATATTGATAGAGTGATTGATTGATGATGTCCTCCGTCAATCCTTTGACCAGGTTTGCCGGAAGATATGTTGTTTCAAGAGCCATTGGAACATTGTCCGCAAGACGGACTCGTTTGATTTCATAAACAGGGGTGTTTTCGTTCAGCTTCAGGCGGTCGGCAATTTCGCGGCCTGCCGGTATGATCTCAAATGAAATCAGCTTGCTGCCTGGAGTGAATCCACGCTCACGCATGTCCTCAGTAAAACTCGTCAGCCCTTGCAGACGCTGTTCGACCTTCTTTTTATTAACAAAGGTTCCTCTGCCTTTTTGGCGGTACAAGTACCCATCGTTCACGAGGTTGGTCAGTGCCTGCCTGATAGTCATCCTGCTGATCTGGAACATATCAGCATAGACGCGTTCAGACGGAATGGTTTCATCCGGCTGCAGTTCACCGCTGTCTATTTGCGCTTTGATATACTCTTCGAGCTGATGGTAAATTGGTATAGGTGAATTTTTATCGATCATTGGCTATTCTCCTGACTACATACAGAATTTCCTGAAGGGAGAACTCCCGTTGTCAGCTATGGGAGTATTAAAGTAATGCTGATGCTTCCTTATCGGCAAAAATTGTTACGTTTTGGTGATTCTTTAAAACAGAGGCAGGGAATTGTTCACTGACTTCACCATTCACTAAGCGTGCCAGTGCTTCTGCTTTAGAGGCACCGGACACAAGCAGGAAGATTTCCTTGCTTTCCATAATAGAGGCGATTCCCATTGTGATTGCTTGTGTTGGAACATCTTCAAGTGATTCGAAAAACCTCGAGTTAGCCATACGCGTGCTTTCCGCGAGATTGATAATATGAGTCCTGCTGCCAAAGGGGGTGCCAGGCTCGTTAAAGCCAATATGCCCGTTCTGGCCGATTCCGAGAATCTGCAAATCTATGCCGCCATGCTCCTGGATGAACTGTTCGTACCGTCTGCATTCTTCGTCCAAATCCTCTGCGGTACCATCCGGAATATGCGTATGATCAAGCGGGATATCGATGTGATCGAACAAATTCTCACACATAAAATAGTGATAACTGTTAGGGTCCTTTTTAGAAATACCAATATATTCATCCAGATTGAATGTATTGACTTGTTTATAGGAAGTCGTATTTTCATCATGATCTTGAATCAGTCTTTTATAGACACCCGTAGGAGTGCTGCCAGTCGCAAGTCCAAGATTCAGCCTTTGGTTTGCATGGATTTTGGAGATGATTTGTGCCGCAGCCATTAGGCTGAGCTCTTCGTAGGTGCTTGTCTTAATCAATTTCAACGTCATCACCTCATTTGAAATTAAATTTTATGCTAAGGCATCACGCTTAAAGCTATTTACACCCCGGCAAAAAGCCATTGAAACATCAAAATTTTCATCGAGGACGACTAAATCTGCATCCTTGCCTTCAGCGATGCTTCCTTTTCTGTCGAATATCTTGAGCTGCTTTGCAGGATTTTCACTCGCAAGCTTTACCGCTTCTTCAAGGCTGATGCGTGAGAATTCCATCATGTTCTTCAATGAATCTTTCATTTTTAAAATGCTTCCAGCAAGCGTGCCATCAGCTAAAAGGGCCTTTCCATTGGCAACACTGACTTCCTGCCCTCCAAGGTCATACGTTCCATTCTTGAGGCATTTTGCCCTCATGGAGTCGGTGATCAGGATGACACCGTCAGTGCCCTTTGCCCGCAAAGATAAATCGATCATTTCGGGAACGACATGAATGCCATCGGCAATAATCTCTATTTTTAACTCATTAAAAAGTAAGGCGGCACCAGCTACACCAGGATCGCGATGATGCATACCGCGCATTCCGTTGAACAGGTGGGTAACATGAGTAGCGCCAGCTTTGACTGCCTCAGCCATTTGTCCATACGTTGCATCTGAATGGCCAATAGAAGCAATAACACCGTTTTCAGCTAAATAAGTGATAAACTCATATCCATTTTCTTTTTCCGGAGCAAGTGTAACGAGACGTATATGATTACCGGCTGCTTCCTGCATTTTAGCGAAAAGCTCAACATCTGGAGCGATGATATGATCAGCGGGCTGTGCACCTTTGCGAGATTCATTGATAAAAGGGCCTTCAAGATGGACGCCTAGTACCTCTGCTTTCCCTGATTGATTATGATTGCTGATATAATCAGCAGTATTTCTTAAGGCTTTGAGGATTTCATCTTTATCCTGAGTGATGGTCGTCGCCAGGAAGCTGGTTGTCCCTTCCTGAGGCAGGATCGATGCCATTGTATTCAAAGCATCAGTGGTAGCATCCATTGTATCCGCACCGCCAGCTCCGTGGATATGGACGTCAATAAAGCCCGGTACAATCGTGCTGTTCTCAGGGAGTTCAATTACCTCAGCATGGCTATATTCAGCCGGCAGGGCAGAAGCCTGTCCTGTTTCAGCGATTTTGCCATCCTTAATATATATAAAGCCCTTATCAATCAATCCTTCTTCTGTTAAAACCCTTGCATTTAAAAGCAATAAATCCTTCATTCTTCATCACTCCTGTAGAGAGCTGACTTTACTGCTTACCTTTATACCCTCTATGCTATTATTATACTAATACAACAGGTTGGTTGTCTATACCAGTTTAACCTAGAAATATTAACCTTGGTAATGGTATATACAGGTAAAAAGCGGAGGATTTCTCCGCTGTTAGTTTAAGCTTTTGGTAGATTTATTTTTAATATTTAGCTCTGTTAAACAAG
>NZ_JBALSS010000005.1:66850-70669 GCF_036967045.1 Bacillus sp. JJ1609
AATCAACAGGGTATTAAAATCAGCATTCAGCTTTAACAGAGACACCCATAATCTATTTTTAAATGCTTTATTGTGCGCTGCCTTTATAATGCTCGCTGATCGCTTCACGGAGGTATCCATCATGCTTGTCTAAAAGGTTTTTCGCTTCGATGCCCTTCAAACCAGTAATGATTTGCAGGATCGCTGCTTTCGTATGATAGTTTTGATCCTTGATTGCTGCTCTTGCTTCCTCGTCAGATGCTCCTGTAGCCATTTTTACGATATTCACTGCGCGGTTATGAAGTTTTTCATTGGTCATCTGGACATCGACCATCAGGTTGCCGTAAACCTTGCCCATTTTAATCATTGATGCTGTAGTAAGCATATTTAAAATGAGCTTCTGTGCAGTTCCAGATTTCATTCTCGTCGATCCTGTAATGACTTCCGGTCCAACGACTGCTGCAATCGTGTAGTCAGAGACTTTTTCCATCTCTGAGTCCTTGCTGCAAACAACAGAAACGGTTACCGCACCTAGCTGATTTGCATATTCCAGTGCGCCGATCGTGTAAGGAGTCCGACCGCTGGCGGCGATACCGACAACGACGTCTTTCGCACAAAGTGAGATTTCTTCCATATCTGTCTGGCCCTGCTGCTTGTCATCCTCGACACCTTCAATCGCTTCTGTCATGGCTTCTTTTCCGCCTGCGATGATCCCGACAACCATACCCGGATCAGTGCCATAGGTAGGAGGACATTCTGATGCATCGATGATTCCGAGACGCCCTGAGGTGCCAGCGCCGACATAAATCAGCCTGCCGCCTTGTTTGAAGGCAGCGACAATCTTGTCGACAACCTCCGAAATGTTCGGAACCTGCCTTGCGAGTACATTCGGAACGAGTGTATCTTCCTGGTTAATGACCGTGATGATTTCTTCTGTGGACATAAGGTCTATATTCATTGTTTTTGGATTTTGCTGTTCTGTATTAAGTTTGGCGATATTCATGTTAATCCCTCACAATAAACTGAAATTTTTGTCCCGCTTTGATGTTTGTAAGCAGGGGAAGATCTGATTCGATGACTTTTCCAATGCAGTTAACTTTCTCATCTCGAGGCAGGTTATTCACTGCAATCTGTAATTCGCCTGCATACCGTCCATATAGGAGATTATCGATCGTAACAGTACCACGTGTTCTTTCTTGCTGATTTTCAGGAACGAGTTGCTTGTCTCCTTTTAACGCATAGGATCGTGATTCAACAGCGCGGATGACATCGCGTGCAGGATCCATTCTGTTTGTCAACGGCTTGCCCATGTATTCTTTTAGCTGCGGCAAGCTCCCGGCTTCAACTCGAAGCGGGACAATCTCCTCTGAGAGTAAAGTGAGCAATTCCAATTGTTCATCTGATACTGAGTGGTCTCCAATCAGGATTTTATCGGTAAAACAAGAAAACTTAAGCTCTGCAGCTGCAACATGAGGCAATTGTCCACGGTGCTCTTCAAGGGTAGGGAGGCCAGCAAAAATAGGTCCGCGCAAATCCTTGTCACCTGGAACGAAGGCCATTGTTGTGATGCCCATCGAGTGAAACATGAAATTTCTTTCGATAAGAAAGGACTTGTCCAAACCGGTTTCAGGCCTTGGGTAAAAATTATGCCATGCTTCCACGTTTTCAGCCTTTAACCCAGCTTCAATCCATGTTAAAAGCTCCTCTTTTGTTACCGTACTCGCATTGATGCCAATTTTCATTTTTTGCGAAAGTTCTACGATTTGTTCGGTCGTAAAACCATAATCAGCCCTAATGCCGGCAAGACCCCATTCAAGCAATTTTTCGTAGCTGTCCCAGTCAAGCTCTAGAAAGCTAAGAGATCGGGGAGAGACATCGGCCATCAGCTCCATATGATGCTGCTTAGCCAGGGCTCCAAGCTCCTGTAAAAGTTCCTTATAATCAGCAGGGTTATCTTCAGGGATATGGAGGGAGGTGAAAATGGACTTCAACCCATATCCAGCAGCTTTTTCAATCCAGGCTGCGTTTTGTTCCATGCGATCTTTATTTAAATAAACGGATATTCCCAGCAATGAAAACCCTCCAATAAGTTACAGTATTCACAATTTAGTTTTAAAAAAATTCAGGAAAATAGCCTGATAGAATAGAAGAAAGGAGGAAAGCAACTCTCCTCCTTTTTTCTTATTTGTCGAGCTTTGGCACTTGTCGTTGCTGAACAAAGTACCAGAGCTTTTCACTTCTTATTAAATATCTTTTGCCATTTCATCCTTGAAGCCAAACGTCCATGTGAAGATGAATCCGAACACATAGGCTACTAATAGGCCAAGTAGATAAAGCAGGATTTGGTTCGTGTGGACAAGGAAAGCAAGTGGGATTCCAGAAACCCCGATTGCGATTGTTGCAATTTTAAAGAATGCCTGGAAAGCTCCACCGACAGCTGCACCAAGACATGCTGTGATGAACGGACGGCCAAGCGGAAGGGTAACCCCGAAAATCAGCGGTTCGCCGATTCCAAGCATCCCAACTGGAAGTCCGCCTTTGATAACCTTTTTCAAGCGTTCGTTCTTCGTCTTGAAGTAAATCGCGAATGCCGCACCGACCTGGCCAGCGCCACCCATTGCCAGGATTGGCAGAAGCGGGTCATCGCCAATAGTATTGATCAATTCCATATGCACCGGAGTTAAGCCCTGGTGCAAACCAGTAACAACAAGTGGAAGGAATGTTCCTGCAAGAATTAATCCTGCGAAGATACCACCCATATCAATCAAACCAAGCAAGCCTTTTGTGATCAGGTCAGAAATGAAACCACCGACAGGCTGAAGTACAAATAATGTGGCAACACCTGTAATCAATAATGATAGTGTAGGAGTAATGATAATATCCAATGATGACGGAACAAATTTACGGATCCGTTTTTCAAGCAATGCGATGAACGCTGCGGCAAGCATAACGCCGATTAATCCGCCTCGTCCAGGAACGAGTGCTTCACCAAATAATGTAATGTTCGCAAGTCCCGGGTTAATGATTAGGATACCGGCTGCACCACCTAATGCAGGCGAGCCTCCAAATTCACGAGCAGTATTGATACCGACGAATACACCAAGGTAGCTGAAGATACCCCAGCCAATCAGGTTAAGAACTTGAACAATCGCTGATTCAGGGTCAGCGCCTGCACGGACGATAACGTTTGTGATACCGGCAATCAAACCTGAAGCGACAATCGCTGGAATTAGTGGAATAAAGATACTTGCGATTCGTCTTAAGAATAATTTGAACGGAGTTGAGTTTTTCTTGTTAAGATCATCCTTCGTGCGGCCAGCCAGCCCTTCAAAAGGATTTGGATCGTTTTCGTCTACAAGACTAGCAGACTTTCCAGTAATCTCAGAAACTTCGTTCGCAACTTTAGTGACAATTCCAGGCCCAAGAATAATCTGCAATGTTTCTTCTTCAACCACACCGAGCACGCCATCAATCTTCTTGATGCCAGCCACATTTACTTTGCTGTAATTTGCAGGCTTGACGCGCAGGCGGGTCATACATGAAGCAACATCTGCAACATTGTCCGAGCCGCCAAGCTGCTCAAGTATCTCTCTTGCCAGGCGTTCTTCATTACGCATGGTGTTTCCCCCTTAATAAATAATAATGTAAAAATAAGTCCAAAAAATGAATTCGCTTACAACTTGATGATAACAAGGACACGTATAGTTGTCTATACCTTTTTTAATAATATTTATCAGTTGGTATTAGTATTAAGTTAAAAGGTTAATACCAGTGTAAAATTACTTTGTAAAATAAAAAAGCACTGATAAAGTTGAAGCTTTATTTTTAAACCCTGTTGAT
>NZ_JBALSS010000005.1:70782-87364 GCF_036967045.1 Bacillus sp. JJ1609
AGCGAAGCGCCTGGAACGAAAATCAACAGCCGTGTTTAACAGAGCCAATAAAAATAAGAAAACACCAGATTCTGATTTTTCCCACCTTATATTTGGTTATTAGTGAAAAAGTGCTAAAATAAAAAGTATTGTTATCATGTGGGAATTTTACTAGCAATTAAACGTTCTATATAAGGAGGAACTTCTTTGCCAAAAGTCCGTACTAAAGACATTATAAAAAAGTTTGATATGGAACTGGTTAGTGGAGAGGAAGGCATCAACCGACCGATTACGACGACTGATATTTCAAGGCCAGGGCTGGAGATTGCTGGATATTTCGAATATTATCCAGCAGAGCGCCTTCAGCTGCTCGGAAAAACAGAGTTGACGTTCTTTGAAAAATTGGACCCTCGGGACAAAGCTTACCGGATGGAAAAACTGTGCACGGATATCACACCGGGTATTATTGTTACACGTGACATGGAAGTGCCGCCAGAGTTGATTGAAGCGGCCGAGCGCGAATCGGTGCCCGTTATGAGAACGAAGCAAAAAACAACTAGGTTTTCCAGCCATCTGACGAACTATCTTGAGAGTAAGCTGGCACCGACAACAGCCGTACATGGCGTGCTTGTCGATATTTATGGGATTGGTGTCCTGATCACAGGAAAGAGCGGCGTCGGTAAAAGTGAAACAGCGCTGGAGCTAGTTAAAAGAGGTCATCGCCTTGTAGCGGATGATTGCGTCGAGATCCGCCAGGAAGACATCGGAAACCTTGTCGGGAACTCACCTGAATTGATTGAGCATCTCCTTGAAATTCGCGGACTGGGTATTCTCAACGTGATGACTCTGTTTGGGGCAGGGGCTGTGCGAAGCCACAAACGGATTACCCTCATTATCAACCTGGAAATCTGGGACCAAAAGAAGTCATACGACAGACTTGGTCTAGATGAAGAAACCATGAAAATAATCGACACAGACGTCACCAAGCTGACCATACCAGTCCGGCCAGGCCGAAACCTTGCCGTCATCATCGAAGTCGCAGCAATGAACTTCAGATTAAAACGTATGGGCGTCAACGCAGCAGAACAATTCACCAACAGACTATCCGACGTCATCGAAGACGGCGACCACGACGAACACTAAAACAGTTTAACGAATTAACGCACTGGGGGTCTGACCCCTGGTGGTTTAACGTGCTAAAGTGCGAACACTTTATAGAGAATAAGGGGAAATGATATGGAGAAGAATATTCAGCCGATTGATCCGATAGCTTTTTCGCTTGGTCCGATCCAGGTGCACTGGTATGGTGTGATCATTGGGACGGGAATTGCGATTGCGTTATGGCTTGCGATGCGCGAAGGGGAAAAGCGGGGCTTGCCGAAGGATATTTTTGCCGATTTAATGCTATGGGCGATTCCAATCGCGATTATCTCAGCGAGACTTTACTATGTAATTTTTGAATGGGAGTACTACAGTCAGTACCCGGCAGAGATTCCGAAGATCTGGAATGGCGGAATTGCCATTCATGGAGCCTTGATCGGTGCGGTCGCAACCACCTACTTTTTCACAAGAGCACGAGGAGTATCCTTCTGGAAGCTTGCCGATATTGCAGCACCAAGCTTGATTCTTGGCCAGGCAATCGGCCGCTGGGGAAATTTCATGAACCAGGAAGCCCATGGCGGGGAAGTGAGCAGGGCATTCTTGGAAAACCTGCACCTCCCAGAATTCATCATCAACCAAATGTACATTAACGGAACCTATTATCACCCGACATTTTTATATGAATCCATCTGGAACATCCTAGGCTTTATCCTTCTCATGTCATTGCGCAGAGTCAATCTCGGCCGCGGAGAAATTTTCCTCAGCTATGTCATCTGGTATTCGATCGGCCGCTTCTTTGTCGAAGGAATGCGTACCGACAGCCTGATGCTGACAGATACACTAAGGATGGCACAGATGATCTCAATCGCCCTCGTCCTACTGGCGATCGGCTTATGGATTTTCAGAAGAGTAAAGGGATATTCCAAGGTACGTTATTTGGAAAGTCAAAATTAACTTTCAAACACTAGCATCCTAGCTAAGTAAAACTAATAGTACGAAACAAGTATTATTAGCTGATAAAAGTCATGCAGCATTAATAAAATGTATAGAGACCTTATAAAAAAAGGCTGAATTAACGGGAGAGATGCTTCGATGGTTTCATCATTGAAAAATGGATTAATGGCAGGTTTGAAGACTACCTGGGCACTGGGAAAAGTCATTTTTCCTGTCACTTTGATCGTTTCAATCCTTCAATACACCCCTGTGCTGCCCTGGGTGATAGATCTGATCACACCGATGATGTCACTCATTGGTCTGTCAGGGGATGCGGCGATTCCACTTGTCATTGGGAATTTTCTTAATCTGTACGCTGCCATCGGAGCCATTTTGACTCTTGATTTATCGGTAAAAGAAGTCTTCATCATCGCTGTGATGCTGAGCTTCTCCCATAACATGCTTGTTGAATCAGGAGTGGGTGTCAAGGTTGGCGTCAAGCTCTGGGTCATCCTGCTTGTCCGTTTCGGGCTTGCCATAACTTCAGCAGTCGTGATCAACCTTATTTGGAATGGCGGCGGAGAAATCGCCAAGTATGGTATGATTCCGTCAAAAACAGAAACGGTAACAGGTGTTGGATCGATTTTACTCGAAAGCGTCACGAAAGCCGGAATCGGCATCTTCCAGCTGGCGATTATCGTCATACCACTCATGGTTGTTGTCCAAATCATGAAAGATAGGCAATGGCTCGCAGTGTTCTCCAGGTGGATGGCACCTGTGACAAGAGCGCTTGGCATGAAGGAAAACACTTCGACCACCCTTGCTGCCGGTTTGCTGATCGGTCTGGCATATGGGGCGGGCGTGATGATCCAGGCCGTTCAGGAGGATGGCGTCAGCAAGAAAGATGTTACCATTGCCTTCATCTTCCTCGTTGCCTGCCACGCTGTCGTTGAAGATACACTGATTTTTGTCCCGCTCGGAATTCCTGTGCTGCCTCTATTATTCATTCGTCTCGGAGTGGCCGTATTATTGACTGTTACAGTAGCTTTTATCTGGAACCGCGCGGAACTTGCAAAAAGAAAGGAAGCAGTATATGAGCAATAAAATAGACACCGTCCTGTTCGATTTAGATGGGACATTGATTGATACAAACGAATTGATTATTTCATCCTTCCTTCATACGATGGAACATTATTATCCAGGCCAATATCAGCGTGCGGATGTCCTGCCATTTTTAGGGCCGTCGCTGCAGGAAACCTTCGAGCCGATGAATCCTCAGGGCTTTGAAGAAATGATTACAACTTACCGTACGTATAATCTTGCAAACCACGACCTTTTGGTAAAAGAGTTTGAAGGTGTGTACGAAACGGTCAGGACTTTAAAAGAAAACGGCTTCCATTTAGGCATTGTTACGACAAAGCGTTCTGACGTAGTTGAAATGGGATTGAAGCTGACAGGGCTGGATGAATTTTTCGAAGTGATTGTCGCTCTTGATCATGTTGAAAATCCAAAACCTGATCCTGAACCGCTCTTAAAAGCATTGGAATTATTAGGCTCATCCCCTGAAAGGGCCGTCATGGTCGGTGATAACCACCACGACATCCTTGGCGGAAAAAATGCCGGCACGAAAACGATTGGCGTTTCATGGTCGATTAAAGGGAGAGAACATCTAGAACAATACAAGCCAGATTACATTTTAGATAAAATGGCTGATATCCTGCCGATTCTCGGGGTGTAAGATGAGGAAGACGACGCGTTATCGTGTTGAAGGCGCCAATTCTCTCTGGCATGTTTATAAAACCGTTCCGTTTTGGAAGGTAGTGAAAAATTTCATCGTCATCCAGGTTGCACGCTATACTCCGTTCCTCGGAATGAAAAACTGGCTGTACCGCAATTTTTTAAGAATGAAGGTCGGTGACCAGACGTCGTTCGCGCTGATGGTCATGCTGGACGTCATGTTTCCGGAAAAAATCAGCGTCGGCCGCAATACGGTGATCGGATATAACACGACCATTCTCGCGCATGAGTACTTAATCAAGGAATACCGTCTCGGTGATGTGAATATCGGCAGTGAGGTCATGATCGGAGCCAATTCGACCATCATGCCTGGCATCACGATTGGCGATGGGGCGATTGTATCAGCGGGTACTCTCGTCCATAAGGATGTCCCTGCTGGGGCTTTTGTCGGCGGGAATCCAATGCAAGTGATCTACACGAAGGAAGAGCTTGCAAAGCGCTGGGCTGAAGATGAAATTTACGGACAAGCTCCGGCAAAATAAAAAAACGAAATGGGCCTCCCATTTCGTTTTTTTATGTGATTTTCACTTATTTTGGATAATGGTTAATAAAGAGAGTAAAGAAAATCCCGTTACGCGACTATTTTAAAGGATATGGAAAATCTGAATAGCAGTAAATCGTGTTGTCGGCAAACTCATTTGCTTCCCGGAACGAGCATGTTTTCAGTCCGATTTTTTTAGCAGGGATCAAGTCTGTCTTTTGATCACCGACTGCCAGATCAAGCTGGTAACGGCCATGGAGATACTGATAGGCGTGAATATCTGGTTTTAACGAATAGCCATCATCTGCCGGGCAAATGACTTCCGCGAAATATCTGTTCAATCCCCAGTGATCTAGCAGTTCCTCTGTAGAGCGGCGGTTGCGATGGGTGACCAGCACATTGATATCTGCTTCGGATAGTACATCCTTAACATATGGAAAAAGCGGCTTACGTTCATGCGGCAGTGTCCGCTCAATCTCCCGGAATTCCCGCACTTTCGCTTTGTCCACACCATAGTACTCATATGCTGTCCCATACTTTAAGTGGGGAAGAACCTCTTCATATGGCAAGTCTTTTTCCGCGATAATCGTGAATGCTTCTACTAATGTGGGCCACGAATCAAGAATCGTTCCATCCAAATCCCAGAGAATTTTCATGCTGACAGCCTCCTTTATGTTTGCCCTTTTTAAAAAAGCACTAATTTATCGAGATTCTTACCTTACTATAAGGCATTCCCATTTCAAATGAAAACAAAGACGAATAGATGTCCCGCAATCCAAATCTGAAAAACAAGAACCAATTCTTTTTAATCAAACAACATGAAGAGGTTATGGTTGACGGATACTAAAATGAAATGTAAACTACATATAACTTCATCTTGTTACCATATTAGCGAACTAAAGGATTTTGATAATTTAATTAAACTACTGCCCATTTGGGTATAGATAAAAAACACCAGCAACGAAGAGGGTGAATGCGATGAGCAGATTGTTCATGTTTGAAAAGCCGCTTGGCATGAGGGATACACTTCCTGAACTGCACGAAGCGAAGGATAAAATCCGCGGATATATTGAAAAAGAAATGAAGCGATGGGGATTTCAATTCATTGAAACTCCGACGCTTGAATATTACGAAACAGTCGGAAACGCATCGGCAATCCTTGATCAGCAGCTATTCAAATTATTGGATCAGCAGGGCCACACATTAGTGCTTCGGCCAGATATGACTGCGCCGATCGCGAGGGTTGCGGCGTCAAAGCTGTTTAACGACCATGTACCTTTAAGGCTAGCCTACTCGGCAAATGTTTTCCGCGCCCAGCAGCGTGAAGGAGGCAGGCCAGCGGAATTCGAACAAATCGGAGTCGAGTGCATCGGTGATGATTCCGTCAGTGCAGATGGCGAGATGATTGCTCTTGCGATTTCTTCACTGAAAAAAGCAGGTCTGGAACAGTTCCAGCTGTCAGTCGGCCATGTTGGCTTCGTCAATGAGCTGTTTGTCCAGATTCTTGGAACTGAAGACCGTGCCAGGGAATTGACGAAATTTTTATATGAGAAGAATTATGTTGGCTACCGTGAGCATGTAAAATCATTGCCGTTGTCCTCGATTGATTCACAACGCCTGCTGGCATTCCTCGAATTGCGCGGTGGTCCTGAAGTTATCGGCAAAGCTTCCGAGTTAATCGAAAATGGAAAAGGGAAAGCTGCGATTGATGAATTAGCGTTGCTTTGGGATGTCATTGAAGATTTCGGCGAAAGTGACCGCATCAAATTCGATTTAACGATTGTCAGCCATATGAGCTACTATACAGGCATTTTGTTTGAAGTATACGCAGGGATGGTCGGATTCCCGATTGGCAATGGCGGGCGATATGACAGGCTGCTCGAGAAATTCGGCAAATCCACAGGGGCAACAGGCTTTGCGATTCGACTTGACCGCCTGCTTGAAAGTCTTGGTGATTTAGGGAAACCAGAACCTGTTACGTGCATTCTGTTCAGCCCAGAGCGTCGAAGAGAAGCTTACCAGCTTGCAGCACAACGCCGTGAGGATGGGGAAAGAATTGTTCTGCAGGACATCAGCACGGTCCGCAATCTGGATACATGCTCCGACACATTCTCAGATGTAGTCTTCCTCATTGGAAAAGCAGAAAAGGGGGCGGTGGAATGAACGATCAATTGACAATCGCCATGCCTAAGGGCCGGATTTTTAACGAAGCAGCCGAGCTGCTAAGAAACGCAGGCTTTGAACTGCCTCCCGAATTTGATGATTCAAGAAAATTGATCATCGATGTTGAAAATGAAAACTTCCGGTTCATTCTAGCCAAGCCAATGGATGTCGCTACATATGTGGAACACGGTGTCGCCGACCTCGGCATTGCAGGAAAGGATGTCCTGCTTGAGGAAGAACGGGATGTATATGAGCTGCTTGATTTGAAAATCAGCGGCTGCTATCTAGCTGTTGCCGGACTTCCGGATACGAAAATGAATGACGTTGCACCAAAAATCGCAACAAAATATCCAAACATCGCCGCTGCTTATTTCCGTGAACAGGGCGAGCAGGTTGAAATCATCAAGCTGAATGGCTCAATCGAGCTTGCACCATTGATTGGCCTTGCAGACAGGATTGTCGATATCGTTTCAACCGGCAGAACGTTGAAGGAAAACGGCCTTGTTGAGTATGAAACCATTACAACGGTAACCTCAAGGCTGATCGTTAATCCGGTCAGCTACCGGATCAAGGATGAACGCATCAGCGACTTGATCAAACGGCTTAACGATGTGATTTAATTGCTGAATATCATCATAGTGGATTGTTGAATTTGCAATCTCCCTGGATTGTGAAAGGATTGATTTTTAATGAAAATTTTACAAATAGATGAGGGTATCTCGCTGAAAAGAACGGTAGATGGCGGGACGGAAGAGCAGCGCAAGGCCGTCCAGGAAATCATCGCAGAAGTACGGAAATCAGGCGATCAGGCAATAAAAGCTTTTACTGAAAAATTCGATTCGGTTTCACTTGATAACTTTCTAGTGACTCAAGATGAAATTTCGGAAGCCTATAAAACGGTAAGCCAAAAGCTTGTTGATATCATTACCGAAGCAGCAGGAAACATTCGGACATACCATGGAAAACAATTGCGTCCGTCATGGATGACAACAGAGGACAATGGGTCGATGCTTGGCCAGAAGATCACGCCACTTGATTCTGTTGGTGTTTATGTCCCTGGTGGAACTGCTGCGTACCCGTCTTCTGTTTTAATGAATGTCATTCCCGCAAAAACAGCCGGAGTTGAACGGATTGTCATGGTATCTCCCCCAGACCGTGATGGTAAACTCCCAGCAGGTGTGCTGGTGGCAGCTGATATTGCAGGGGTAAAAGAAATCTATAAAATCGGCGGTGCACAGGCAATCGCTGCACTGGCATATGGTACCGAAACGATCAAGCCGGTGGATAAGATCACCGGTCCAGGCAACATCTATGTTGCTCTTGCTAAGCGCGAAGTTTTCGGCGATGTGGCGATTGATATGATCGCCGGGCCAAGTGAAATCGGCATACTAGCTGATGATACTGCTCGGGCAGAAGAGGTTGCAGCCGATTTGCTTTCCCAGGCTGAACACGATCCTAGAGCCTGCGCGATTTTAGTCACGACATCGCTCTCACTTGCGGAAGATGTTCAAACTGAAGTCGGCAGACAGCTGGCCGAATTGCCGAGAAAAGAGATTGCCCAAGCAGCGATTGAAGAATATGGAGCCATCTATGTGGCTTCAGATATGGATGAAGCAATCGGAGCAATCAATCAGCTGGCACCAGAGCATCTTGAAATCGTAACGGAAAACGCGATTGAATTGCTCGGTAAAATAAAGCACGCTGGCGCGATTTTCCTCGGCAGATACAGCTCCGAACCTGTCGGCGACTACTTCGCCGGCCCAAATCACGTCCTGCCAACGAACGGGACAGCCCGTTTCTCAAGCCCGTTAAGTGTCGAGGATTTCCAAAAGAAATCAAGCATCATCCTCTACAGTGAAAAAGCAATGAAAGATAACGGTGCAAAAATAGCCGATTTCGCAAGGCTTGAAGGACTTGAAGCCCATGCGCGTGCAGTCGAGTCAAGGCTAAAATAGATTTCAGACTAGTTGGAATTTCACGATACACCCTTATTCAAGATGAGATATTCCCTGATAAAAGCATTTTTACAAGAATGAACGGAGGTAACAGCAATGGAAAGAACCTCAACGGTGAAACGATATACAAATGAAACGAAAATCGACCTGACATTTGGCGTCGATGGCGAAGGCAGGACCTCACTCGAAACAGGAGTGCCATTCCTGTCGCATATGCTTGATTTGTTTGCGAAGCATGGACAGTTTGACCTTTCGGTTGATGCAAAGGGCGATGTCGAGGTGGATGGTCACCATACAACAGAAGACATCGGGATTTGCATCGGACAGGCATTACGCGAGGCGCTTGGCGATAAAAAGGGAATTAAACGCTACGGAAATGCATTTGTTCCGATGGATGAAGCACTGGCGCAGGTCGTCATCGACTTAAGCAACCGACCGCACCTTGAGATGCGCGCTGAATTTCCGGCACAACAGGTCGGAACGTTTGATACAGAACTTGTCCATGAATTCTTATGGAAGCTGGCGCTTGAGGCAAGAATGAACCTGCACGTCATCGTCCACTACGGTAAAAATACTCACCATATGATTGAAGCAGTCTTTAAGGCATTGGGCCGAGCGCTCGATGAAGCTACAACGATTGACCCAAGAGTAAAAGGTGTTCCTTCCACGAAAGGGATGCTGTAAATAGTTTCAGCAGGGATGGACCTCTCGTCTAAAGTCTGACGTTACAGGTCGAAATCTTGATCAAATGCGAGAACCTGCACAGGAAAGGAAGTTAAACCATGATTGGCATCGTTGATTACGGCATGGGCAATTTATTCAGCGTCAGCAAAGCGCTTGAACGCCTGGATGCGCCATATTTTATATCACAATATAAGGCCGGTTTGCTTGAAGCAGATGCATTGCTGGTCCCTGGAGTAGGCTCATTCCGTGATGCGATGGAAGCCTTGAATCGTACCGGTTTGACACAAACGATCCGCGATTTCGCTGCTACCGGAAAGCCTGTGCTCGGAATATGCCTCGGCATGCAGCTGTTGTTTGAAGAAAGCACGGAGAATGGACTGACAAAGGGCTTAAGCCTGCTGCCAGGAAAAGTGGAGCGATTCAGCGGAAAGACAGCACAGGGTGAGTCCTATAAAGTTCCGCATATGGGCTGGAACAAGCTTCGTTTTACCGGTGATTCACCATTATTGAGTGCGATCGAAGAGGACTACGTCTACTTTGTGCATTCCTATTATGTAAAAGCAGCTGACCATGAGGTGCTTGTTGCGGTCGGTGACTACTATGATGTTGAAGTACCTGCTATCGTTGGCAGAGGGAATATATTCGGCATGCAATTCCATCCGGAAAAAAGCAGTGAAATCGGAATGGGGCTGCTGAGGAATTTTACCGAGCTTGCGGCAGAAAGGAAGGCTAAGCTATGAAATTTACCATCTATCCAGCCATAGACATGCGCGGCGGGAAATGTGTCCGTCTCTTGCAGGGCGACTATGATAAGGAAACCGTATACGGGGACTCTCCTTTCGAAATGGCCAAGAAATTTGCCGGGGAAGGTGCAAAGTGGATTCATATGGTCGACCTGGACGGTGCTAAGGACGGCAAAAGGGTCAACGATGAATTTGTCATCAAGGCTGCTCAGGAGCTTGGAGTCAATGTGCAAATCGGCGGCGGCATCCGCACCGAAAACGATATCAATCATTACCTGGAAAATGGCGTTGCCAGAGTCATCATTGGCAGCATCGCTGTTTCGAATCCTGAGTTTGCTGAGGAAATGGTGAGGAAATATGGATCCCGTATAGCCATCGGCCTTGATGCGAAAAATGGCCTCGTTGCTACCCACGGATGGCTGACTACATCTGAAGTAACTGCAGTGGATCTTGGAAAAAGATTCGCAGACGCAGGTGCGGAGACGTTCATTTTTACCGATATCGCAACAGATGGAACTCTTGCAGGACCGAATGTGGAAGCGACTCGCCAACTCGCGTCAGAAACAGGAAAAAGCGTCATCGCTTCAGGCGGGGTCAGCTCGCTGGACGATTTGAAAGCATTGAAGTCTTTGAGCACAGATGGAGTTAGCGGGGCAATCGTCGGCAAAGCCATTTACGAAGGACGTTTCACGGTAAAATCTGCCCTGGAAGCGGGGAATGAATCATGCTGAGCAAAAGAATCATTCCATGCCTTGATGTAAAAGATGGCCGCGTCGTAAAGGGTGTCCAGTTTGTCCAGCTTCGCGATGCCGGCGACCCGGTGGAACTTGCCCGGTTTTATGATGAGCAGGGTGCTGATGAACTCGTATTCCTTGATATATCTGCTTCCGTAGAAGGCAGAAAGACAATGGTTGAGGTTGTAAAAGAAGTAGCTTCAGAGCTGGCCATTCCGTTTACAGTTGGCGGGGGCATCAACACGCTCGAGGATATGAAAAGAATGCTTCGTTCAGGAGCAGACAAGGTGTCATTGAATACTGCAGCTGTAAACAATCCTGGATTAATCGCAGAGGGTTCAGCATTTTTCGGGTCCCAATGCATAGTCGTTGCCATTGATGCAAAATACGATCCAGAACTTGGTTCATGGCGAGTATATACGCACGGAGGCCGCACTCCCACTGAACTGGAAGTCATCGAGTGGGCTCACGAAGCAGTCAGGCTTGGTGCAGGTGAAATCCTGTTGACGAGCATGGACAGTGACGGCGAGAAGCAGGGCTTTGACCTTTCACTCACACGTGCCGTCAGTGAAGCAGTAACGGTTCCGGTCATCGCTTCCGGCGGGGCAGGAAACGCTGAGCATTTCGTTGACGCTTTTAAAGAAGGAAAAGCTGACGCAGCCTTGGCCGCATCGATTTTCCACTATCGCGAAACATCTGTAAAAGAAGTAAAATCTCATCTTCGCGAAGAAGGAGTGACTGTAAGATGAATATAGAAGAATTAAAATTTGACGCAAGCGGGTTGATTCCTGCTGTTGTCCAGGATGCGTCAACACGTGAAGTACTGACAGTGGCCTATATGAGCAAAGAATCACTGGGAAAATCTTTGGAAACACGTGAAACCTGGTTTTACAGCCGTTCCCGGCAAGAGCTCTGGCACAAAGGAGGCACGAGCGGAAACACTCAGAAGATCGTTGAGATCAAATATGACTGTGATGGGGATGCATTTGTTGTACTGGTCGAGCCAGCAGGTCCTGCATGCCATACAGGTGCGGTCAGCTGTTTTTCGGAAAGTCTGCTAATCGATGAGGCTTCTGCTGACACTGCGTCACTGAGCGATTTCAGCGTCGTGCTCGAGCTTGAAAAAACAATCCGTGAACGAGAGCGCGACATGCCAGAAGGCGCATACACAACGTACTTGTTTGATAAAGGCGTCGATAAAATCCTGAAAAAAGTCGGCGAAGAAGCAGCGGAAGTCATCATCGCCGCAAAGAACCGCGACGCTGAAGAACTCAAGTGGGAAGCCGCCGATCTGCTCTACCACCTCATGGTACTCCTACAGGAACAAAAACTGCCACTTAAAAACGTTCTAGAAGTCTTGAATAAGAGGAAGAAATCCAGCGCTGATGAGTGAGTTGCGCTGGTTTTTTTTATCTGAAGAAATTTTTAGAAGGTTTCCAGTTACTAACTACCATATATCCCCAACCCCACCACTACAATTTCCAATCCGCATCTTCTCTTACGCTCTGTCCATATGTTATACTACATTAGTTAACGGCTGTTTCCCAAGCAGGTGAATTTGGGTCAAGGCCTCGGGATATCTTTTCATTGATGGATCATCAAAAGGATGGATCCATGCAACCGAGTCATAAATGCAACTAGGCATACGAAAAGAGCCTTAGTTAAAAACGTTTTACGGAGGATCACATGGGAAAAGACTCTAAAGCAATGAAGCAAAAGGGACAATTGCTGTCGTTCGTTCCTACAGGTGAATATTACTTCACCAAAGGGGTCAAGGCTTTCCATAGACGGGATCTTAAGAAGGCTGAGAAGTATTTCCAGCGCGCGATGCAGCTTGAGCCCGGCGAACCGATGATCATGTGCCAGCTGGCCATTGTGCAATCGGAGTTGGGGGAATACCAGCAGTCTAACCGTCTTTTGCACTTGATCCTCGAAGAACTTGATGAACACATGGCAGAATGCCATTATTTCTTAGCAAATAACTACGCTCATATGGGCTTATTTAGGGATGCGTTCAGGCATGCGAACCTTTACTTAGAATTGAATGAAGATGGGGAGTTTGCGGAGGATGCCAATGACCTCCTTGAACTGCTCACGCTCGAAGCAGAGGAAATGGACGAAGACTTTTATGAAGAAGATGATTTGATCATCAAGCAGGAAGAGGCCAGGAACCATCTGGAATCTGGCGAATTTCCAAAAGCGATCGAGATTTTCCATGAGGTCATCGAAGAGTATCCGGAATACTGGTCTGCTTACAATAACCTGGCACTGGCGTATTTTTACCTGGGTGAAACCGTTAAGGCGAGGGAAATCCTTAATGATGTATTGGAGCAAAACCCTGGTAACCTGCACGCCTTGTGCAATGCACTAGTATTTGCCCATTATCAGAACCAGACCGAGGAAGTCCAGAATCTAAGGGATTCTTTGGGGAAAATCCATCCAATCCACGTTGAACATCAGTTCAAGCTTGGTGCCACATTTGCGCTTGTTGGTGAATACGAACTGGCTTACAGATGGCTGAAGAAGCTGCAGAAAACAGGATTTGAAGGAGATGGCGCTTTCTATTACTGGCTGGCGCACGCATCCTATTTTACCGGCAGGGAGCATTCCGCAAGAGTGATCTGGAAAAAGGTTCTCGAATACTCTCCTGAAAAAGAGGGGATGGAACCTTGGTCAGAAAACCCAGGCGGTAAATTCGAGTCACAGGTGGCTGCGATCCTCCATCAGCTGAACAGTGATTATCCTGAAGAACGATTATTCGCCCTCTTCCTGACATCTGTTTCTTCAAAAAAGAAAGAGATACTCGCTGCTGAAAAGTCGACGGATAAAATGACGGAAGTCGAGAAATCGTACCTCGCATACGTCGCTTCAGGCAAGTTGAACGATCAGAAGGAAGAAGTCAAAGGCGCGCATGAAACGGCTAAGCTATTGTATGATCACCATCAGCCAATCGGAAAAAACGAAGCTGGTGTTTATATCATGTGGTTTTCAGTATTTGAGCAGGCAGTAGAAGCTGGCTATGATTTTAAAAATAAGAAAGCATGGGCAGCCGCTGTGGATTATCTCTGGGATAAGCTAAGAAATATCAAGACTTCAAAACAGGCAGTCGCAAGTAAATACGGACTGTCCGTTTCAACACTTTCAAAATATATAAATTTAGCGAACGAATTTCTTCATGAAGAAGACAGCATTTAATGTAAGAGGAGAACCCTTCTGCTTGGCAGAATGTGGTTAGTCATTTTGAAGAAAAGTGTCATGCCCAAAAGCGGGTATGACACTTTTTTGATTTATTTGAGGATAAAATACCCGCAGCTTACTTTGAAATGGCATTTAATTTATTAACAGTCCAGCCTTCCAGCGTGAATGCCATTTCCCAGAATTGCAGCTCGTAATGGCAGCTGATCAAAAAGTGCTGCTTCATCTTTTCTTTTTCCTTCTCTGAAGCATTTTCTGCAAGTGCATCAAGAAGGTTGATCTGCTCGTTCACAAGCTTGCTGAACCAATCGCTTCCATAAGCAGCGATCCATTCTTGGTAGACTGGCGTTTCAGGAGTAGCATCCTTCAGCAGTTCCCCAATCTCGTGGTATATCCAGTAGCAGGGAAGGATGGCGGCAATGATTTCCCCCAGGCTTCCCGAAGCAGCGACTCGATAAAGATGTGAGGTATAGGCATAGGCAGTCGGGGCTGGCTCGAAGCTTTTCAAGTCCTCCTTCGTGACCCCGAGCTGTCCCATAAAGCTTTCATGTAAACCAAGCTCGGCCTGATATGTACCCTGGGCATGGACAGCCATTTTTGCAGTTATGGATAGATCCTCAGCTCTCGATGCCCCAATTGCTTGGATACGGGCAAAATGGGAGAGGTAATAGGAGTCCTGCAAAATATAATATCTAAAGCTTTCAAGTGGTAAAGTCCCCCTGGCGATTCCTTGGACGAATGGGTGGTTAAAATTCGCTTCCCAAATCTGATTTGCTTCTTGGCGGATCAATTGTGTAAAAGTAGACATAAAAGACCTCCTAGTTTATAAAAATTCAACATCCTGCCGGCGAAGGATGCTTTTTTCCAATAAAAAAACCACTTTCTGCAGGCAGAAAGTGGTTGTATTGGCAGCAAAGTGAAACAAAAAAAGCTCCAGATACTCCACTTCCCTACGCTGGTATGATCCAGATCAGGTTCGAAGGGTCTTAAAGTTTCACTTTAATCTCAGCCTTAACAAAAGGCTCCCCTAGCAGATGAATTTTGCATATTTAATTATTAATCTGTAAAACAGCATAACACCCTTCAGAAAATTGTCAAACGATAAAGCTGGTTAGAAAAAACGTTCTCAAGGAAATCTTTCACCTATTTAATCCTATTTTTTAAACTTCAAATCATTATTGTCAATTCCGTGAACAGCCAATTTTTCTAAGCATATTTTTGGACTATATTCCTCTTGTTTTATAGGATATGTTTAGGCAGGAAATACTATTTTCGAATGAAAACTGAAGTTAATGCGGATTTTGATTTTAAAGGAGTTGTACACCATGTCAGAAGAGAAAATTTATGATGTCATCATTATCGGTGCTGGCCCAGCAGGCATGACGGCTGCCGTTTATACATCGCGTGCGAATTTATCTACATTGATGCTTGAACGCGGCGTTCCTGGCGGACAGATGGCCAATACGGAAGAAGTTGAAAACTACCCTGGATTTGACCACATTCTTGGACCTGAACTTTCAACTAAAATGTTTGACCATGCTAAAAAATTCGGTGCTGAGTATGCTTATGGTGATGTAAAAGAAGTCATCGACGGCAAAGAATACAAAACGATCAAAGCTGGCAGCAAAGAATATAAGGCACGCTCAATCATCATTTCTGCAGGTGCAGAATATAAAAAGATCGGTGTTCCTGGCGAGCAGGAATTGGGCGGACGCGGTGTTTCTTACTGTGCTGTATGTGATGGAGCATTCTTTAAAAATAAGGAACTTCTTGTTGTCGGCGGCGGCGACTCTGCTGTTGAAGAAGGCGTTTATTTAACACGTTTCGCTTCAAAAGTGACAATCGTTCACCGACGCGACGAGCTTCGCGCGCAAAAAATCCTTCAGGATCGCGCATTTGCTAATGAAAAAATCGACTTCATCTGGAACCATACTGTTAAGCAAATCAACGATAAAGACGGCAAGGTTGGCAGCGTAACGCTTGTTTCAACTAAAGATGGGGAAGAAATGGAATTCCCTGCTGACGGTGTATTCATCTACATCGGAATGGTTCCTTTAACAAAGCCATTCGAAAGTCTTGGAATCACAAACAGCAGCGGATATATCGAAACGAACGAGCTTATGGAAACGAAAGTTCCAGGCATCTTCGCAGCTGGCGATATCCGTGAAAAAACACTTCGCCAAATCGTAACAGCTACTGGCGACGGCAGTATCGCAGCACAAAACGCACAGCATTATGTAGAAGAATTGTTTGAAGAATTAAAAGCGAACGCTTAATTAAGCTACTCTTAAAAAATACCCCACAGGAATTTTGCCTGTGGGGCATTTCGTTTTGTGTGGAATAAAAATACATTTCAACTTATAAAAATTTCCTTTTAACTGGTAAAAAAAGTTCATCGCGGTATAAATTAACAAAACGTAATTATATATTAATTCTTCTGTAACAGTAGTGAAATAATCATGGGGTATTATAAGAGTAGAAATTGACCCCCTTTTAAAAATATAATCCTTTGACGGCACAGGTTATCCTGTGCTCCTTTTTTTGCAAAAAATTAATACAGACCTTCAGGCAAAGGTATAACACCCCGAATTTTCATCAAGAGATCCTGCATATTGGGTTTTACGACTTCAGCTTTATTCAAAAAGTTCCTCAACGTTTTACTTGGATAAAAAGTAAAATTTCCAGCTAAAAAAATTCATTAACAGAAATATCATTTTTGTATTCATTGTGGCGAAAATCTAAAAATAGTATAATGGAAAGAATAAAAGTTCGGCCATTTTAGCTAGGCCACTTATTTTATGTCTAGCTTCAGCGCCT
>NZ_JBALSS010000005.1:87531-88109 GCF_036967045.1 Bacillus sp. JJ1609
CGCTTGTCGGGGCTGACCAAGGCGCTTACGCATTTCTGAAGAGGTGGAATTGATGCAGCGCGTGACAAATTGTGTTTTGGTTAAAGATAATAAGATTTTGCTGCTGCAAAAGCCACGCCGCAATTGGTGGGTGGCTCCGGGCGGAAAGATGGAACCAGGGGAGACTGTGAAGGACTCCTGTGTACGCGAATTTCGTGAGGAGACAGGGATTTACCTTCGGAATCCTCAGATTAAAGGAATTTTTACCTTTGTCATCAAGGAAGATGATCAAGTCATTTCTGAATGGATGATGTTTACCTTTTATGCGACCGAGGCAGACGGCATCAATCTGGATGAATCGGAAGAGGGAACGATCTCCTGGCATGAGCTTGATAGTATTAAAGAGCTTCCTATGGCCGCAGGGGATTATCATATCCTGGATTATATGGTCCATGGACAGGGCATTATCTATGGAGCCTTTACTTATACACCGGATTTTGAGCTGATTAACTACAGGCTCGATCCAAATTGATCGTTTATGATTTATAAGGCTCTGTCATGGCCTAATTTGTTTTTTAATACCTGTTGATTGTAGTGGA
>NZ_JBALSS010000005.1:88199-102090 GCF_036967045.1 Bacillus sp. JJ1609
GCGCCTGGAACGAAAATCAGCAACCTTGTTTAACAGAGCCATTAATAAAAATAACTACTTCACTTTCAGGGGGAAAGAGAAATGAGTACCGGATCGACTACCGATACCCAGCTGGTGATCATAACAGGGATGTCTGGAGCGGGTAAAACTGTTGCCATCCAAAGTTTTGAAGATCTAGGATTTTTCTGCGTAGATAACCTGCCGCCTACATTGCTTCCTAAGTTCATGGAGCTGATGAAGGAATCAGGCACAAAAATGAATAAAGTGGCCCTCGTTATGGATTTGCGCGGCCGCGAGTTTTTTGATTCGCTTTTTAAAGCGCTGGATGATTTGGCTGAGACAGCATGGGTGGCACCTCAGGTTTTGTTCCTGGATGCTGATGATTCAACCCTTGTGCGTCGATATAAAGAGACGAGACGCTCTCATCCGCTTGCACCATCAGGCCTCCCGCTTGAAGGAATCCGGCTTGAACGTGAACTGCTTGAAGAATTAAAGGGCAGAGCCCAAACGATATACAAAACGACAGATATGAAGCCGAAGGAGCTCAGGGAAAAAATCCTTGAAGAGTTTTCGGAGAATAAGCAAGCCACATTCACAGTGAATGTAATGTCGTTTGGTTTTAAGCATGGCATCCCGATTGATGCGGATCTTGTTTTCGATGTGCGATTCTTGCCCAACCCGCACTACATTGACCATATGCGTCCTAAAACCGGCCTTGATGAAGAAGTTTCAACCTATGTCCTTAAATGGAGTGAAACGAATAAGTTTTTAGAAAAGGTTACTGACCTGCTAAGCTTTATGCTCCCTCATTACAAGCGTGAAGGGAAGGCACAGCTTATTATCGCTATTGGCTGCACAGGAGGCCAGCACCGGTCTGTTGCCCTTGCCGAGAATATCGCCAAGTTTTTCGAGAAGGACTATCATACCCGTGTCACGCATAGGGATATAGATAAAAGGAAGGGACAGCCAACATGATTACGAATGGACTGCCAAGAATCGTCATCATCGGGGGTGGAACCGGTCTGCCAGTGCTGCTGCGGGGATTGAAGAAGCACCCAGTAGATATTACGGCGATCGTGACGGTTGCCGATGATGGCGGCAGCTCCGGCAGGCTCCGGGAGGATATGCAAATCCCTCCCCCTGGAGATATCCGGAATGTCCTGGCTGCACTCTCCGATGTGGAACCGTTAATTGAGGAGATGTTCCAGCACCGCTTCAATACATCCAATGAATTATCCGGGCATTCGCTTGGTAACCTCATCCTAGCTGCAATGACATCGATTACAGGAAACTTTGTCCATGCGATTCAGGAAATGAGCAAGGTCTTGAATGTCAGGGGGAAAGTTCTTCCAGCCGCTAATCGAAGTGTCATGCTAAATGCTGTTATGGAAGATGACAGCATTGTTAGAGGCGAATCGAAAATTCCTTATTCAGGCAAACGAATCAAAAGGGTATTTTTGAATCCGGAAAACGTTAAGCCGCTTCCGGAAACACTTCAGGCAATTAGGGAAGCAGATTTGATTGTCATCGGACCCGGCAGCCTGTACACGAGCATCTTGCCGAATCTGCTTGTTAAAAGGCTCGGACAGGAAGTATGCAAAGCTCAGGGACGTAAAGTATATATTTGCAATTTAATGACCCAGGCAGGGGAAACGCATAACTTTACTGCAAGTGACCATATAAAGGCAATCTATGACCATATGGATTGTGCATTTATCGATACGATCCTTGTGAATAACGAAACAATCCCTCCAGATGTCGAGCTGCGTTATAAAGAGGAACTGGCCCAACCCGTTCATTTTGATTTGGAAAGGTTGATGGCTCTTGGGATTGAGATCGTTCAGGAGGAAATTGCCGAGCTTGATGGAAATGTGATCAGGCATGATACAAAAAAAGTTTCAGAAATTTTGTATTCTATGATTTTAAATGAAACTAAAAAGAGATATAACGCGTAATATAGGATGCAAGCGTTTGTCTTCTTTTTAAAAAATAGACATTATGGTTAAAAACAGCTCAAGCGCCTGTAGAGGTCGTTCTGTCCAGTGAATGTGACTACATCAGATCACTTCGAGGGACCAGCTGGAAAATCGATGTGTAGGACTTTTCCGGCTATTCTAAAGCGCTTGTGCTTTATATATTTAGGGGGTGAGAAGGTGTCGTTCGCTTCGGAAACAAAAAAGGAACTCACGAACATTGATACAAAGGGCTGCTGCACCAATGCGGAACTCTCTGCCCTCATCAGGATGAATGGCTCCCTTTCCTTCTCAAATCGTAAGCTCATCGTAGACATTCAGACTGAAAATGCTGCAATCGCACGGCGGATCTATACCCTGATTAAAAAAAGCTATCAGGTTCAGGTAGAACTGCTTGTACGAAAAAAAATGCGGCTGAAAAAGAATAATGTTTATATTGTCCGCTTGAAGGAATCAGCCAGAGAAATTCTGGAGGATTTAAAGATTTTAGGAGAAGGCTTTGAAATTATTCATGATATTTCGGAAGACCTTGTGAAAAAGAAATGTTGTAAGCGTTCTTATCTAAGAGGTGCATTTCTCGCTGGAGGCTCAGTCAACAACCCGGAGACTTCCTCCTATCATTTGGAGATTGCATCCATGTACCAGGAGCATAATGAATCGTTATGTGAATTGATGAATACTTTTGGACTGAACAGCAAAACGCTCGAACGGAAGAAAGGATTTATCACCTATTTAAAAGAGGCTGAAAAAATTACCGAGTTTCTGAATATTGTCGGCGGACATAACGCTTTGATGAGATTCGAGGATATCCGGATCGTCCGTGATATGAGGAACTCAGTGAACCGTCTTGTCAATTGTGAAACTGCTAACTTGAACAAAACGATTGGTGCAGCACTTCGCCAGGTGGAAAATATCCGATATATCCGCGATACGGTAGGTCTGCACATTTTACCAGATAAGCTAAAGGAAATCGCCCAGCTTCGTGTAGACTACCAGGATGTTACCTTAAAAGAGTTAGGTGAGATGGTAACAGGGGGTACAATAAGTAAATCAGGAATCAATCACCGGCTGAGAAAGATAGATGAAATCGCAGACAAACTACGAGCCGGACAGATCATAAATAAATAGAGGGTTAGAGGAGGAAAACTAAAATGGTAGAAAAACAGGTTGAAGTGAAATTGAAAACTGGTTTACAGGCTCGCCCGGCAGCATTGTTTGTACAAGAAGCGAACCGCTTCTCATCCGATATTTTTCTTGAGAAGGACGGTAAAAAGGTAAATGCGAAGAGCATCATGGGATTGATGAGCCTTGCAGTCAGCGCGGGTGCATCTGTTAACTTAATCGCCGACGGCAATGATGAAGAGGAAGCTTTGGAGAAGCTTGCTGAATATATCCAAAAAGAAAATTAATCCGACTTCCGGTGAATCCCAATTAGAAAAAAACTCGCTCCCAAATTTGGGAGCGAGTTTTTCGTCTAATTACTTATCTTTCTTTTCTTCAAGCACATTGCGTGTAATGATCTGGTCAACAAGACCGTATTCTTTTGCACGCTCAGCTGTCATGAAGTTATCACGGTCTGTATCCTTAGCGATTACATCAAGAGGCTGGCCAGTGCGCTCAGAAAGGATTGTATTCAATTTATCACGAAGGAAAAGAATGCGCTTAGCAGCGATTTCAATTTCAGTCGCTTGTCCTTGAGCACCGCCAAGTGGCTGGTGAATCATGACTTCACTGTTTGGAAGGGCATAACGCTTCCCTTTAGTTCCAGCAGCAAGTAAGAATGCACCCATTGATGCGGCCATACCGATACAGATTGTTTGTACATCTGGTCTGATGAACTGCATTGTATCGTAGATTGCCATACCGGCAGTGATGCTGCCGCCTGGGCTATTAATGTAGATGGATATGTCTTTTTCTGGGTTTTCTGCTTCCAGGAATAAGAGCTGGGCTACGATTGAATTGGAGACATGGTCATCAATCCCGCTTCCTAGCATAATGATGCGATCCTTTAAAAGGCGGGAATAAATGTCATATGCCCGTTCGCCCCGATTCGTTTGTTCGATAACTGTAGGAATCAAGTTCATGTTTGTTTTCCTCCTTTGACATAAAGATCTTCAGTGCCATATAAAGGCAGTAAGCAAGCTGGCAGTAAATGGTTTGTTTGCCAGAATAGCTATGTATTTTAATGATACACGCATGGTCAATAAAGGTCAAACGAATCGCTTACAAAGCGTTGATAAACTGTTCGACAATTAATTTGATAATTTTGACCAATTTACTCTACCGTATCCATCTTACCCATGATTACACATTTTAAACAAAAAATCAGTCTTGCAATGCCAATGAATCTACCCTATAATAGGTAAGCGTAACGCTAATTTGGTTAGCCGTACACCTATTTAAAATATGCCCTCGTGGTGCAACGGATAGCACGTAAGATTCCGGTTCTTGAGATGTGGGTTCGATTCCTGCCGAGGGCGCTGCCAAAACCTCTTGTCTGATATCAGGCAAGGGGTTTTTCTTTTTCCCGATTTGAACTTGACTGGTCAATTGAAAACGATGCCAAATTCTTTCCATACACCAATGCTCATTTATCATGTAAAATAAGTGCAGGGGTGATTTAGATGGATCTTAAAGCCGGATTGTGGCAGAAACAGACATTAAAATTGGCGATGACTCAAGAACTTTCCCAGGCGATTGCGCTCTTGCAATATTCTGCCCAGGAGCTTGCTGCTTTTCTTGAAGCTAAATCCATGGAAAATCCCCTGATTCAAGTAGACTTTAAAAATATCACTACATTTGATTCAGGTATGGACCGCACGAGAAAGACGCTAAAACGGACTTTCGAGCGTGATCAGAAAAACCTGATTGAGCAAATTGGCTCGAGTGAGAGCGATACTCTCGAAGACTATCTCCTTTCACAGTTAAATTTGCTTCGCGATACACCTGAGCAAAAACATATTTTACATGTATTAATTGAAAATATAGATGAAAACGGTTACCTGAAGGATGACCTTACAAAAAGGGTAAACCAGCCCGAAGAAGCCATATATTCAGCATTGAAAAAACTACAGGCCCTCGATCCAGCTGGAATTGCAGCCAGGGACCTTCAAGAGTGCTTGCTCCTTCAGCTGGAGCGTAAAAACCCAACACCTGACAATGAGCTTTCCAAAATAATTATCGGAGAACACTTTCTCCTTTTTGCCGAGAAAAAGTGGAAACCATTGGCGAAAATGCTGAGCATTGATATAAAGGACATCCAAAAAGTCCATGATTATGTTCAACAGCTAAATCCAAAGCCAGGGGCTATTTTTCAAAGAGAGAAGCCAGCCTACATCGTAGCTGATGTGGTCGTGAAGCGTGACGGCGAAGAGCTGTCAGTCAGTGTGTTTGATGCCTTGATCCCGAAGATTTCATTTAATGAAGGATATTACCGACAGCTTTCAAACCATAAAGATTCAGAAGTGAATAAATTCCTCCAGGAAAAACAAGGGGATTTCCAATGGATCCAGCGCAGTCTCGAGCAAAGGAAAGAAACGCTGTTAAAGGTATCGATGAAAATTATTGAAAAGCAAAGGGAGTTTTTCCTGATTGGACCTGCCCACTTGAATCCGATGACGATGAGGGAAGTCGCCGAAGAACTTGAAATCCATGAATCCACGGTAAGCCGGACGGTCCGGGAAAAATATATGCAGACACCAGCCGGTACTTATGAACTGAAATATTTTTTCACAAGTGCTGTGCAAACTACAGAAAACGATCACGCCTCATCGCAAAAGGTAAAAGCTTCGATCGAAGCTTTAATAAAAGAAGAAAATAAACAAAAGCCAGTTTCGGATCAGGATATCGTCGAAATGTTAAAAGAGAGGGAAGGCATGGTGGTTTCCCGGAGAACCGTAGCCAAATACCGCGACCAGCTTGGCATCCCCTCTTCCTCAAAGCGGAAACGATTTGATTGATTTTACATGGTTCGTTTTTTATGATTTCGGAATAAAACATAGAATTCCGGAATATAATTTATTTTTCCGGAATAAAACGCAGAGTTCCGGAATATAATCGATTTTTCCGGAATAAAACGCAAAATTCCGGAATAAAATCCAATCGGTTTTTTTCCGGAATAAATATTAGGTGTTGCTTAGTCGATTCAAATATAAAAAAGAAATCGTTTAAAGGAGAACTCATGAAAAAAACAGTCAAACTCTATTCCCGCCCCCGCTGCCACCTGTGCGAGACAGCCCGTGAAATCCTTGAAGACCTGCAGCAGCAGTGGAATTTTACAATAGAAGAAATCAACATTGATCTGGATGATGAGCTGGTAGAAAAGTATGGAATCATGATTCCTGTCGTGGAATTGGACGGGGAAGAGCTGCAATATGGCATTGTGAACAAAAAATTCATAAGTGAAGCGTTTACAAGAAAAAACCTTGAGTTTATTAGTTGAATTGAGTTTTCACTCCTGTTAGAATGAAATCTGTAGCAGGGGTGATTTTTTTTACCGCGAGTGGGACATAATATGTCTTGGCGGGACATTTTGTGACCAACAGTAAAAAAGGAGAATATCATTATGCACGATTCGCTCATTGATATTCAAAAAAGAATATTGCCCGATTTAATGCAAGTTATGCAAAAACGATACCTCATCCTGCAGTACATAAACGTGATGCAGCCGGTAGGCAGGAGAAACCTTTCCGTCAGCTTGAACCTGACAGAGCGGGTTTTGCGTTCTGAGGTGGAATTTTTGAAGGATCAGAATCTGATCTCGATGTCGGTTCAGGGAATGACACTGACGAATGAGGGAAAAGATATACTGGAAAGTCTTGATAGTGTAATGCGCGATATTATGGGTATTAACACATTAGAGCGCCAGCTTAAGGAGCGCATGGGTATCAGAAAAGTGATTGTTGTCCCTGGGGACAGTGACCGCTCACCATGGGTGAAGAGCGAGCTTGGCCGCGCGACAGCCGATAGCATGAAAGATCTTCTGCAAAGCAACAATATCATTGCTGTGACAGGTGGATCGACAATGGCGGCTGTGGCGGATATGCTGACTCCAGACTTTGGCGAAAAAGATTTGCTGTTTGTTCCGGCAAGAGGCGGAATTGGTGAGGACGTCAAGAACCAGGCAAACACGATTTGCGCAATTATGGCAGATAACACGAATTCGCGTCATCGGGTATTTTATGTTCCCGACCAGGTCAGCAGCGAGATTTACGAATCCTTCATTAAAGAACCGCTGATTTACGAGGTATGGAATTTAGTTAAATCCGCTAGCATGGTTTTACATGGTATTGGAGACGCTATAACAATGGCGGAACGTCGTAATACCAGCCCTGAGGATTTGCAAAACATCCTCAAAGGCAAAGCAGTCGGCGAGGCTTTTGGCTATTATTTTAACGAAGCAGGGGAAATCGTCCACAAAGTGCTGACGATCGGTCTTCAGCTCAATGACCTCGCGAATATAGGCGATGTTATCGCGGTTGCCGGCGGTGAATCAAAGGCCAAGGCGATCAGAGCTTATATGAAACAGGCACCTTCCTCAACAATCCTCATTACGGATGAGGGAGCCGCCAAACAATTGTTACAAGGGTATCACCCTTAATATAAAAACAACACCTTTAAGGAATCAAAGGAGGAAATACTCATGGCAGTAAAAGTTGGTATTAACGGATTTGGAAGAATTGGACGCGTAGTTTTCCGCGCAGCATTAAATAACCCTAACGTGGAAGTAGTTGCAGTTAACGATTTAACTGATGCAAACATGCTTGCTCACCTTTTAAAATATGATACTGTGCACGGAACTTTAAATAAAGAAATCACGGTTGACGGTGACTACCTTGTAGTTGACGGCCACAAAGTAAAAGTTCTTGCTGAAAGAGATCCTGCACAGCTTGGCTGGGGCGACCTAGGCGTAGAAGTAGTTGTAGAATCTACTGGACGTTTCACTAAGCGTGCTGACGCTGCGAAACACCTTGAAGCCGGCGCTAAGAAAGTTATCATTTCTGCTCCAGCATCTGACGAAGATATCACAATCGTTATGGGTGTTAACGACGACAAGTACGATGCAGCTAACCACCACGTAATCTCTAATGCATCTTGTACGACAAACTGCTTGGCTCCATTTGCAAAAGTATTGAACGACAACTTCGGCATCAAGCGCGGTATGATGACAACAGTTCACTCTTACACAAATGACCAGCAAATCCTTGACCTTCCGCACAAAGACTACCGTCGTGCACGTGCAGCTGCGGAAAACATCATTCCTACAACAACTGGTGCTGCAAAAGCAGTTTCTCTAGTATTGCCTGAGCTTAAAGGTAAATTGAACGGTGGAGCTATGCGTGTTCCAACTCCAAACGTATCATTAGTTGACCTTGTTGCTGAGCTTGAAAAAGATGTAACAGTTGAAGAAATTAACGCTGCATTCAAGAAGGCTTCTGAAAACGAACTTAAAGGTATCCTTGGATACAGCGAAGAGCCACTTGTATCTAGCGACTACAATGGCTGTGCAAACTCTTCTACAATCGATGCACTTTCAACAATGGTTATGGAAGGCAGCATGGTAAAAGTAATCTCTTGGTATGACAACGAGTCTGGTTACTCTAACCGTGTAGTTGACCTTGTTGATTTCATCGCTAAAAAAGGTCTATAAGCTATTATTGGATAAACCATCCATTAACGACTATAATGTAGTGGTGTGAATTGGGGAGCGGGGAAAAGTCCCTCTCCTCTTTTTCTGCTTAAACGCCGGATGTAAATCATCTGGTGATTTTAAAGGAGGTCTCTAGCCTTGAATAAAAAGACAGTTAAAGATGTGGATGTAAAAGGAAAACGAGTTTTTTGCCGCGTTGATTTTAACGTGCCAATGAAGGATGGACAGGTTACGGACGATACAAGGATCCGTGCAGCCCTTCCAACAATCCAGTATCTAGTTGAGCAGGGAGCTAAAGTCCTTCTTGCAAGCCACCTTGGCCGTCCAAAAGGGCAGGCTGTTGAAGAATTGCGTTTGACTCCAGTGGCAAAGCGTTTGTCCGAGCTGCTTGGAAAGGATGTAAAGAAAACAGATGAAGCTCATGGCGAGTCTGTAAAATCTGAAATCGACAGCATGAACGAAGGCGATGTCCTCCTTCTTGAGAATGTCCGCTTCTATCCTGGCGAAGAGAAAAACGATCCTGAACTTGCAAAAGCATTTGCTGAACTGGCAGATGTGTATGTGAACGATGCTTTCGGAGCTGCCCACCGTGCGCATGCTTCAACAGAAGGCATTGCCAAGCACCTTCCGGCAGTATCAGGCTTCCTGATGGAAAAAGAGCTTGAGGTACTTGGAAAAGCTTTATCAAATCCTGAGCGTCCGTTTACAGCAATCATTGGCGGAGCAAAGGTTAAAGATAAAATCGGCGTCATTGATAACCTATTAGAAAAAGTAGATAACCTGATCATCGGCGGCGGACTTGCTTATACATTCGTAAAAGCACAGGGCCACGAAGTCGGTAAATCACTTTTAGAAGAAGATAAAATTGAATTGGCTAAGAGCTTCATGGAAAAAGCAAAGGCAAAGGGCGTTAATTTCTACATGCCAGTAGATGTAATCGTTGCGGATGATTTTTCTGCGGATGCAAATTCCAAGGTCGTTGCGATTGAAGAAATTCCTGCAGATTGGGAAGCTCTTGATATCGGACCTAAAACAGCTGAAACTTACCGCGACGTGATTCAAAAGTCTAAATTGGTCATCTGGAATGGACCAATGGGCGTATTTGAAATCGACAAATTCGCTGAAGGAACAAAAGCTGTAGCACAAGCGTTAGCCGATGCAAGCGATACATATTCTGTCATCGGCGGAGGCGACTCTGCAGCAGCTGTTGAAAAATTCAACCTGGCTGACAAAATGAGCCACATCTCAACGGGCGGCGGTGCTTCCCTTGAGTTCATGGAAGGCAAAGAGCTTCCAGGCGTTGTGGCATTGAACGATAAGTAAGTTTTTATTCTACAAATACTGTGATTGATTTTAATTTATCATTATTTGAAAGAGCATAGGTTGTGACAGTAAGAGGGTGCGGATCCTGCATACTGCTGCACTATCGCTCTGATAAAAATAGAACAACACCAGCCCAACATCCATTGGGGAATTTTAATCTAGCTTTTACATGTGTATTAAGCATAAAAGAAAGCAATACTGCTTAAACAAAGCAGGAAACTCGAAAGGAAGTGTCAGCATGCGAAAACCTATTATTGCAGGTAACTGGAAAATGCATAAAACGCTGCCTGAAGCTAAGAAGTTTATTGAAGAAGTAAGCGGACTTGTTCCTTCAAAGGACAAAGTTGAATCTGTTGTTTGCGCACCGGCATTGTTCCTTGGACAATTGGTTGAGCTAACAAACAATTCAGATCTTGAAATTGGCGCACAAAACATGCACTTCGAAGAAAGCGGTGCTTTTACAGGCGAAATCAGCCCTAAAGCACTACAAGACATCGGTGCGAAATATGTGGTCATCGGACACTCTGAACGCCGTGAGATGTTCAATGAAACAGATGAAAGTGTTAATAAAAAGACATTAACTGCATTCAAATACAATCTGACTCCAATCGTTTGCTGCGGTGAAACGCTTGAACAGCGTGAAAATGGCGAAACAAATGAATTTGTTGGCGGCCAGATCAAAGCAGCTCTTAACGGGCTTTCAGAAGAGCAAGTAAAGCAAACGGTTATTGCTTACGAGCCGATCTGGGCAATTGGAACAGGTAAATCTTCTACAGCAGAAGATGCTAACGAAACTTGTTCTCACATCCGCAAGGTGATTGCAGAGCAATTTTCACCAGAAGTGGCAGAAGCTGTGCGCATCCAGTACGGCGGAAGCGTAAAACCTGGAAACATCCAGGAATACATGTCCCAGCCTGATATCGACGGCGCTTTAGTCGGCGGAGCAAGCTTAGAGACAGATTCCTTCTTGCAACTATTGGAGGCAGGTACTAATGAGTAAACAGTCACCAACAGCTTTAATCATTCTGGACGGCTTCGCATTGCGCGGCGAACGGATGGGAAATGCCGTTGCCCAGGCCAAAAAGCCTAATTTTGACCGCTACTGGAACAACTATCCGCATGCACAATTGATTGCAAGTGGAGAAGCGGTTGGCCTTCCAGAGGGCCAAATGGGAAACTCTGAGGTTGGACACCTGAACATCGGTGCTGGCCGCATTGTTTACCAGAGCCTTACACGCGTGAACATTTCCATTCGTGAAGGCGAATTTGCAAGGAATGAAACCTTCCTTGCAGCGATTAAGCATGCGAAGGAAAAAGGCACGGCACTACACTTGATGGGACTACTATCAGATGGAGGCGTACACAGCCATATTGAGCATATGTTTGCTCTCTTGAAGCTTGCGGCAAGTGAAGGCCTTACAAAGGTTTACTTACACGGCTTCCTTGACGGTCGCGATGTTGGACCGCAAACGGCGCCAGGCTATATCAAACGAACGTTAGAAAAAATGAGTGAAATCGGAGTCGGTGAATTTGCGACGATTTCTGGGCGATACTATTCAATGGACCGTGACAAGCGCTGGGAGCGTGTAGAGAAATCCTACCGTTCAATGGTGTACGGCGACGGACCTACGTATTCAAACCCAATGGAGCTCATTGAAGATAACTACAACAATGGAATCTTCGATGAATTCGTTGTTCCATCTGTCCTTGTAAATCCAGATGGTTCACCTGTTGCGACTGTCAAGAATGACGATGCTGTGATTTTCTACAACTTCCGTCCTGACCGTGCAATCCAGATTTCAAATACTTTTACAAATAAAGACTTCCGTTCATTTGACCGCGGAGAAGGTCATCCTGAGAATCTTCACTTTGTATGCTTGACGCATTTCAGTGAAACGGTTGATGGTTATGTTGCATTTGAACCGACAAACCTGGATAATACAATCGGTGAAGTAATTTCACAGGCTGGCATGACACAGCTGCGTATCGCTGAAACGGAAAAGTATCCACACGTAACGTTCTTCATGAGCGGAGGCCGTGAGAGCGAGTTTCCTGGAGAAACCAGATTATTAATAAACTCTCCAAAGGTTGCTACCTATGACTTGCAGCCGGAAATGAGCGCTTATGAATTGACGGACGCTTTATTAAAAGAAATTGAAGCCGATAAATTCGATGCCATTCTTTTAAACTTTGCAAATCCAGACATGGTTGGACACTCAGGCATGCTTGAGCCAACAATCAAGGCTGTTGAAACAGTTGATGAATGCCTTGGACGCATTGTTGACCTGATCGTCTCTAAAGGCGGAACAGCGATCATTACGGCAGACCACGGAAATGCTGATGAAGTTGTAACACTTGAAGGCTCACCAATGACAGCACATACGACAAACCCAGTGCCTGTCATCGTGACGAAGCCTGGCGTTGAACTCCGTGAAGACGGAATTCTCGGCGATCTTGCACCGACCATACTTGAACTTTTAAATCTTGAAAAGCCAGCAGAAATGACTGGAACATCATTAATTAAAAAATAACCCAAGAATAAGGAGAGATTACTTATGCCATTTATTACAGACGTATACGCTCGTGAAGTATTGGATTCCCGCGGTAACCCAACAGTTGAGGTAGAAATTTTCACAGAATCAGGCGCTTTCGGACGCGCATTAGTTCCAAGTGGAGCTTCAACAGGTGAATACGAAGCAGTTGAACTTCGTGACGGCGACAAGAGCCGCTACCTTGGAAAAGGTGTTTTAAAAGCAGTTGAAAACGTGAATGAAATCATCGCTCCATTCTTGATCGGCGAAGAGTTCAACGTTCTTGACCAAATTGGCATCGACCAAGCTCTAATTGAGTTAGACGGTACTGAAAACAAAGGTAAATTAGGCGCTAACGCAATCCTTGGCGTATCCATGGCTGTTGCACACGCTGCTGCAGACTACCTTGACATTCCTTTATACCAATACCTTGGCGGATTCAACGCGAAGCAGCTTCCAGTTCCAATGATGAACATCGTTAACGGCGGAGAGCACGCAGATAACAACGTTGATATCCAGGAATTCATGGTTATGCCTGTAGGCGCTGAAAACTTCCGTGAAGCACTTCGTATGGGTGCTGAAATCTTCCACAGCCTGAAGTCTGTTCTTAAAGAAAAAGGCTTGAACACAGCTGTAGGTGACGAAGGTGGATTCGCTCCAAACCTTGGTTCTAACGAAGAAGCTCTTCAAACAATCGTTACGGCAATCGAAAAAGCAGGCTACAAGCCAGGCGAGCAAGTAATGCTAGCTATGGATGCTGCATCTTCTGAGTTCTACAACAAAGAAGACGGCAAGTACCATCTTTCTGGTGAAGGCGTTGTTAAAACTTCTGCTGAAATGGTTGACTGGTATGAAGAAATGTCTTCTAAATACCCAATCATCTCGATCGAAGACGGTTTGGATGAAAACGACTGGGAAGGCCACAAGTTATTGACTGAGCGCCTTGGCGGAAAAGTTCAGCTTGTTGGTGACGACCTGTTCGTTACAAACACGAAGAAGCTTTCACAAGGTATTGAGCAAGGCGTAGGCAACTCAATCCTAATCAAAGTTAACCAAATCGGTACTTTGACTGAAACTTTCGACGCAATCGAAATGGCTAAGCGCGCAGGCTACACAGCTGTTATCTCTCACCGTTCTGGTGAAACAGAAGATTCAACAATTGCTGACATCGCTGTTGCAACAAACGCTGGCCAAATCAAAACTGGTGCACCATCACGTACAGACCGCGTAGCGAAGTACAACCAGCTTCTTCGTATCGAAGACCAGCTAGGTGAAACAGCTCGCTTCAACGGAGTCAAATCTTTCTACAACCTTAAGAAGTAATTCTTCTTTAATAACGAAACGCCGGTAGCATGACGATGCTGACGGCGTTTTTTTTATTGGCTTTGTTAAACAGGGCTGTTGATTTTCGTTCC
>NZ_JBALSS010000005.1:102204-116757 GCF_036967045.1 Bacillus sp. JJ1609
TACAATCAACAGGGTTTAAGAATCAATCGTCAGCTTTAACAGAGCAGATTCCGTTAACCAAAAAGACGATTTCTGACCGATTGCTCCAGGGTTAAATATATCCATTTGCATTTTCGTGACCAAAAACACACGGAAATGAGCAAAATATGTTATACCAACTAAAGATAGGAGCCAGTTGATATGAAAAAGAGATTACTTTTAGCTGGTATGATCATATTTTGCATATTAGGCGGGCAACCGAGGGTGGAAGCTGATTCAGGTACACCTTCTTCCGTGAAAAGAGACAAGTTCGAAAAGACAGGACATGTATTTTGGGATATTCCAGTTAATGAAAAGCTGGTGGCATTAACCTTTGATGATGGGCCTGATCCGAAATTCACCGGACAGATCCTTGATGCCCTCGCCAAATACAATGCGAAAGCAACTTTTTTCGTCATCGGTGAAGAAGCGGCAAGATATCCTGAGATCGTAAAGCGCGAGGCGAGGGAAGGTCATGAAGTGGCAAATCACACATATCGCCATCATTTCCGTGACGGACACTCACCGGCTTTGTTAAAAAGGGAATTGGAAAAAAGCGAGAAAGTCATCAAGGAATTGACTGGCTACCAACCTTCGCTGTTCCGCCCCATTGCCGGCTATTACGATAAAGAAATTGTCGATACAGCAGTTGCTGAAGGCTATAATGTGATTCTCTGGTCCTGGCACCAGGAAACAAGAGACTGGAGCAAGCCAGGTGCTAACAAGATCGTCGAAAATGTCATATCAGATACGAGGCCAGGAGATGTGATTATCTTCCATGATGCTGGCGGTGACAGGACCCAAACAGTTAAGGCTCTTGAGCAGATTCTTGAAATCCTGTATAAGAAAGGCTATAAATGCACAACAGTATCGGATTTGCTGTACAGATCAAACTCTTTCCTGCCAGCATCACTCCGTTAAACAGACATCTATTTGGAAACACAGCCCATGTGTTTCTTTTTTTGTTGGATAACAAAGTATAGGTTTCACTTCGAGAATTGTCCAGCTCCAGCGCTTGTCNNGCTACACATTTCGGTTTCGCTTGTCGGGGCTGACCAAGGCACTTGCGCTTTTCTTATAAAAATTCACAACTATTCGGACAAGTATTGTTTCATTCCTGAAAATGTGATAAATTTAAACTACTGTTAAGTAGGTTTTATCGGGAGGTACGTCATGCATATATTTTTAACTGTTCTTTTAGTGATTGTCAGCATCGGGCTGATCGGAGTCGTTCTGCTTCAATCAGGTAAGAGTGCAGGTCTATCCGGTGCAATTTCCGGCGGCGCTGAGCAATTGTTCGGAAAGCAAAAGGCAAGAGGACTTGACCTTGTCCTTCACCGCATCACTGTAGTTCTGTCCGTTCTATTCTTTGTACTAACTATTGCCGTTACTTATTTCAAGCTATAATACACAAATGACCCGGCTTCAATAGAGGCCGGGTTTTGTTGTGCTTAAACAAGCTGGATCAAAATGGCACTTTGCCGCATTAACGCACTGGGGGTCTGACCCCCGGCGCGTTAATGCGGCAAAGCGGGTTACATATTTCTCTTAATAATGGGTATTTACATATATAAAGGCTTTTTATTGGATTGTTAATTGGTGGTTTGTTAAAACTAAGGAAGATAATTTATCAATACTAAGATTCATAATATAGAGGGAGTGGAAAATGAGAAAGTTAGTGCCAAGACCTTTTACATTTAAAGCTGGAAAAAGAGCAGTGCTGTTGCTGCATGGGTTTACAGGTAATTCTGCAGATGTGCGGATGCTGGGAAGATTTCTGGAAGGCAAGGGATACACTTGCCACGCGCCAATTTTCAAAGGACACGGAGTACCACCTGAAGAGCTTATACATACTGGTCCTGAAGATTGGTGGCAGGATGCCATTGGCGGCTATGAATTCCTTAAGAAGGAAGGCTACGAAGAGATCGCCGTAGCAGGTTTATCATTGGGTGGGGTATTCTCACTAAAATTAGGTTATACAGTTCCTGTCATGGGAATTGTACCAATGTGTGCACCTATGTATATCAAAACAGAGGAAATCATGTATCACGGCGTACTTGAATATGCAAAAGAGTATAAGAGGATGGAAGGAAAACCGCCTGAGCAAATTGAGTCTGAAGTCGATGCCTTAAGAAACGGATCCATGGTTACTCTTAAAGCACTTCAGGGCTTGATCGCGGAAGTCAGGGATAATGTTGACATGATCTATGCGCCAACCTTTGTTGTTCAAGCACGCAATGACCATATGATTAATCCAGATAGTGCGAACATCATTTACAATGCGGTAGAATCTGATAATAAAAAACTTAAATGGTATGAGGAATCTGGACACGTGATTACGCTCGATAAAGAGCGTGACCAGCTCCACGAAGATGTTTATGCGTTTTTAGAAACGCTAAATTGGAAAGAATAAAAGGATAGAAACTTTAATAAAGGGAGGGATTTATAAATGGAAGAGAATATTAAAGGCCATATAGACAGGCTTTTGCATTATATGAAGGACGAGGCTTACAAGCCGCTTACCGTCCAGGAACTTGAAAGTGCATTTGGAATACAGGATTCTTCCACTTTCAAGGACTTTGTAAAAGCTCTTGTTGTCATGGAGGAAAAAGGACTGGTAGTCAGGACACGCAGCGACAGGTACGGTCTTCCTGAGAAGATGAACCTCGTTCGCGGCCGTTTGAGCGCACATGCCAAAGGTTTTGCGTTCGTCATTACTGAAGAAATTGGCATGGATGATGTGTTTATTCCGCCGAATGAAACAAACAACGCTATGAACGGGGATACAGTTCTCGTGCGAGTTTCTTCGGACAGCTCAGGCCAGCGCCGTGAAGGTACTGTTGTGCGCATTTTGGAAAGAGGCGTTTCCCAAATCGTCGGTACATACACCGAGAGCAAGCATTTCGGTTTTGTTCTTCCAGATGATAAGAAGTTTGCAAGCGATATTTTTATACCGAAGGAAGCAGGAATGGGTGCTGTGGAAGGGCATAAGGTCGTTGTAAAATTGACTGCCTATCCTGAGGGACGCAAGAGTGCCGAGGGCGAAGTCATCGCCATCCTTGGCCATAAAAATGACCCTGGAGTGGATATTCTTTCAGTTATCCATAAGCATGGCTTGCCGACTGAATTTCCAGAAGAAGTATTAAAACAAGCTATTGATGCTCCAGATCAAATCAATGAGAGCGAGATTGCCAACCGCCGTGACCTGCGTAATGAAGTGATTGTCACCATTGATGGTGCTGATGCGAAGGACTTGGATGATGCTGTCCAGGTGACAAGGCTTGAAAATGGCAACTATAAGCTTGGTGTCCATATTGCGGATGTTACTTATTATGTAACAGAGGATTCACCTATTGACCGTGAAGCAGAGGACCGCGCTACTAGTGTGTATTTAGTTGACCGGGTAATCCCAATGATTCCGCACCGCTTGTCGAATGGAATCTGTTCTTTGAATCCTAAAGTAGACCGCCTGACATTGTCATGTAATATGGAGATTTCACCAGATGGCCAAGTCGTTGACCATGAAATCTATCAGAGTGTCATTAAAACTACCGAGCGGATGACTTATTTCGATGTGAACCGAATCCTGGTCGATAAGGATGAGGAAACACGCTCACGCTACGATTCTCTTGTACCAATGTTTGAAATGATGGAAGAGCTCGCTGCGATCCTTCGTAAAAAGAGGATGGATAGAGGCGCTATCGACTTTGACTTCAAGGAATCGAAGGTACTCGTTGATGAAGAAGGCCATCCAACAGAAGTAGTCCTGCGTGAACGTTCTGTAGCCGAAAAATTGATAGAGGAATTCATGCTTGCAGCCAACGAAACAGTTGCTGAGCATTTCCACTGGCTTGATGTACCATTCATCTACCGTATCCACGAGGATCCGAAGGAAGATAAGCTAAGAAAGTTCTTCGATTTCATCACGAACTTTGGATATCTTGTCAGAGGATCTGCGAATGGAGTTCATCCTCGGGCGCTTCAGGAAATCATTGAAGAAGTCCAGGGGAAACCGGAGGAAATGGTGGTTTCCACAGTTATGCTTCGCTCTATGCAGCAGGCAAAATATTATCCTGAAAGCCTTGGTCACTTCGGCCTTTCAACTGAATTCTATACACATTTTACATCGCCAATCCGCCGTTACCCGGATTTAATTGTCCACCGGTTAATCAGGACTTACTTGATTGAGGGGAAATTGGATCAGGCAACGAAGGAAAAATGGAATGCGATGCTGCCTGATATTGCCGAGCATTCTTCAAACATGGAACGCCGCGCTGTTGAAGCTGAGCGTGAAACAGATGAGCTGAAGAAAGCGGAGTACATGGAGGACAAAGTTGGGACTGAATACGATGGTATTATCAGTTCGGTTACTAATTTTGGTATGTTTGTCGAGCTTCCGAACACGATTGAAGGTCTTGTACATGTTAGCTACATGACGGATGATTATTACCGTTATGAAGAGCGGCAGTTGGCAATGATCGGTGAACGGACGGGCAATGTTTTCCGCATCGGTGATGAAATCACAGTTCGTGTCATCAACGTCAATAAAGACGAGCGTTCAATCGACTTTGAAATTGTCGGCATGAAGGGCACTCCTCGCCGTGAACGCCCAGCTGCTCCAAAAATCTTTAAGACTGGCAGCAACCAGAAAAAACCACGCCATGGCAAAGAAGAAGAAGGAAAATCAAGAGGCGGCAGAGGAGCCGGCAGCGGCAGAAATGCTTCTGGCTCAGGCTCTGGTTCTGCTTCTGCTTCGAAACTAAAGAACAAAAAGAAAAAATTCTTTGAAAATGCCCCAGCCGCAAAACGAAAATCAAAAAAGAGAAAATAAGCAACTCTGAAAAGAGAGCTCCTGCTAAGGGGCTCTCTTCTATCCTGGCAGTATGTGCAGCTCCAGAGCTTGCCGAAGTGACCAAGGGTTCTTGCTTTTCATTGTGGGAGATGAGGATGTTTGCTAAAATGATAAGACATAGAAGGGGGAAGTTTTTATGCCAAAAGGTGAGGGAAAAGTAGTCGCTCAGAATAAAAAAGCGAACCATGACTATTTTATAGAAGAAACATATGAAGCCGGTGTCGTCCTGCAGGGTACAGAGATTAAATCAATCCGCAACGGACGTGTTCAGCTGAAGGATTCTTATGCTAAGGTACACAATGGTGAATTGTTTTTATACAACCTGCATATCAGTCCATATGAACAAGGAAACCGATATAACCATGATCCGTTAAGAACAAGAAAGTTGCTGCTCCACAAGCGCCAGATCAACCAGCTGATTGGTGAAACGAAGGAAGCAGGTTACGCGCTTGTGCCGTTGAAGATTTATTTGAAAAATGGCTTCGCAAAGGTTTTAATCGGTCTTGGTAAGGGTAAAAAGAACTATGACAAGCGTGAAACGCTTAAGAAGAAGGAAGCAGGCCGTGATATCGAGCGTGCATTCCGTGAACGCCAGAAAATGTAAGCTTGTCAGCTGAGGAAGAGTGTACCAGTTGAAATAAGCACTCAATATGGTATAATAATAAATGTCACCGCGAGTGACAATATAACTTATGCTCGGCTTTCCGAGTTCTCCTGACGTCTGTATCATTTGATACGGCAACCTTTTATATATGGGGACGTTACGGATTCGACAGGGGTAGTTTGAGCTTAGGTGGCGAGTCGAGGGGATCGGCCTCGTTAAAACGTCAACGCCTATAACTGGCAAACAAAACAACAACTTCGCTTTCGCAGCTTAATACTGCATAGCGGTTCGCCCCTCCATCGCCCATGTGGTAGGGTAGCGGACTCACTCTAAGTGGGCTACGCCGGATTCCACCGCCTGAGGATGAAGGAAGAGAACAATCAGGCTAGCTGGCCGGCCGCCTGTCGGTAGGCAAATGGACCAGCGAAGCGCCAATATGCCGACTACACTCGTAGAAGCTTAAGTGCCAATATCTTTGGACGTGGGTTCGATTAGTAATTAGTCGCCTTGCGTGGTAACACGTAAGTGATAATCCGGCTTTATCGGTGAAACCTAAGTCGTGAGTAGCGATAAGGCAATGCCGAGCGGTATGTGGAGCAATCCAACAGCCGTGTATCGACTTATAGGCTGCCAAATTGGCAGTACTAGGATGCGTTATCTGCCCGGGAGTTCGGGTAAAACTAAATAACGCATAATACGCCGGAGGACCTGCCAGCCAGGTTCAAGATATAGTCAGTGCCATGACGAAAGCATGGAATAGCACGTCCCACCGTCTCCACCAATACATATGTTGGTGGATTTTTATTTTTTTGGGACTTAAAGCATAAGTTTGCCAATTGACAGGCTTATGCTTTAAATTTATTTTTTTGTATAGACATACTAAGTACTTTATTTCAAATTTTATTACCGCCTATTCGTTTTCCGCTCTTATCTCAGTTTTCTCCTACTTTTTCAATTAAAGTTGAAAAAAATGTTCCTCAAAATGCTTTTTTGCCTCTAGCATTTCCAAGGTGTATTTGCCATTCCTTGGAGTGACTTGTTGAAACTCGTTAATAATCCAAATTGCTCTTTGCCTTTTCCGTTCGATTCTCAAATATGGATGAATATCTTTTAAAACGGCTAAGACACTTTCCTTCTTCTTTATGCTTAAGGTGTAGGAGTCTTTATGTTTATCGGGGCAATAATTCTTTTTATTATTTATGATGCCACCTATTAGGCTTTGTAAATAAACAAGTAATTCTTTGTCTGTAGAAGGAATTGTGATAGTAGGCCGACGGTGTTCCTTTTTGTGTATTCGAGTCAGGTTGATACTTCCCTCACCGTCTATAATTCCAGCGACATAGCTGGCTTCCCATTTTTCCATTCTTCCTCCACTCCTTAAAAATGGAACATGTGTTCTCGTGTAATTCCATTATACTACTTTTTATTAAAGAAGATAGATATACGCCTAAATCATAATTTACATGTGCAAAAAATAACTAATAGATCGCAACCTCTTTACTTAATCTACTTCATGGTTCCATATAATCAATCTCGGCACAAAAAATATTCAATGTTTGTAAAAAGAAGCACTGCCCGCAGTTTCAAAATACAACTGTAAGCAGTGCTTCTTTTTCACGTAAACTAATATCTAACCTAATGAAATTTTAATCAACTCATCTCCAAATTTTAGGTCAATTTGCTGTTCAGGGTTTTTTGGCGTTTCAAAGCTTATGTGGTGAACTAATACGTTTTCTTTAATTAGCTTTTCGAAATGTTTAATTTTTTCCTTACTATCATCTGTTGCTGAAATATGGATTGAGATATATTTTTCGATAGGTAAATTTAATTTTTTACGAGTATCTTGGATAGCTCTAATTAATTCTCTAACTTGACCTTCTTCTACTAGTTGAGGTGTGAGTGCTACATCTAAAATCACCTTTAGCTGTTCATCGCCGACCATCTCAAAACCTGAAGAAACCTCATATTCAACATGTATATGTTCCTTCTTTAATGTTACCAATTGCCTCTTAACATTTACTTTTAGTTCACCATTATCTAATAAGGACTTTTTGTCAGGATCCGGGATTTGGTTAACGTATTCCTTAACTGCGTTTACTAGTTTACCGAATGCGGCACCTGCAGTGTTAAAATTCAATTTAAATATAGTTGTTTGGTATGTGGATAATTCTTCTGTGTAAATAACATCTTTAACATTCAGCTCGTCTTTGATGATACTAGAATAGGGTTGTAAATCCTGTATTCCTTTACTACTAGATACAATAATTTGTTGCAAAGGCTGTTTAACCTTTAAGTTTTTTGCATTACGAATACTGCGGCCAAGTTCTACTATTTTGAGGATTGTTTTCATATCTGTTTCTAAATCCTGATTAATCAATGAATCATTCGCATTTGGGTAGTCTTGTAAATGAACACTTTTTTGAGTCAACCTCAAATGAATATCCTCGGCCACATACGGTACAAAAGGTGCTAACAAGCGACATAATGCAGTAAGTGTTTCGTATAGCGTTGAATAAGCTGCTCGTTTATCTTCTGAAAGCCCGGAAGCCCAGAAACGATTTCTTGATCGTCTTACATACCAATTACTTAATTCATCAACTAATGTTGCAATTTCACGTGTTGCTTGAGTGAATTGATACCTTTCCATGTGGCCATTAACAAGTGTAACGGTACTATGCAGGCGGGAAAGGATCCACTCATCCAAAATGGTTTTCGTGCCTCTTTGCTGACTATCGTACATAAAGTCATCTATCTTAGCGTACATAGCATAGAATTTATAGGTATTATCTAATGTGTCAATCAATTTTGATTTTGCATCCTGCACAATCCTTTTTGAAAAGCGTTTTGGATTCCAAGGTGAACTATCAACCAAGAATGCCCAGCGAAGTGCATCTGCACCGTATTCTCCGATCAGTTCTACAGGTTCAAGAGCATTTCCTTTGCTCTTAGACATTTTTTGACCATTTTCATCGAGTATGTGTCCTAATGATAAGACATTTTTATAAGATGGTTTTCCGGTGAAAAGGGTAGAAACTGCAAGCAAGCTGTAGAAAAATCCTCTAGTCTGATCAATTCCTTCAATCACTACATCTGCAGGAAATTGCGATTCAAATTTTTGATTATTACCGAAAGGATAGTGATACTGTGCGAATGGCATCGAACCACTGTCAAACCACACATCAATCACCTCGGGCGTTCGATGCATGGGCCCTTTGCATTTCGGACAGGAACACTGAACCTCATCAATATACGGTTTGTGTAACTCGATATCATTTGCTATTGGATTCGCCGCTATTTTTTGCAGTTCCTGGATGCTGCTAGGAGCTTCCTCATGATTGCAACTAGAACAAACCCAAACATTTAAAGGTGTACCCCAGTACCGGTTTCTACTTATATTCCAATCCATAAGATTTTCAAGAAAGTTACCAAAGCGTCCATCTTTAATATGCTCTGGATACCAATTAACAGTTGCGTTGTTTGCAAGCATTTTATCCTTTAAAAAGGACATCTTTATGAACCAGCTATCAGTTGCGTAGTATAATAATGGAGAATCGCATCTCCAACAATGCGGGTAGCTATGTTCATATTTTCCCTTATGAAAAAGTGTACCTTGTTCAGAGAGCATTTTAATAATGTCCACGTCACAATCCTTCACAAATCTTCCAGTCAGCTCTGTGATATCGCTTGTGTATCGGCCTTGCTGATCTACTACATTGATAAAGGATAAGCCATTCAGCTGAACCGTTTTGTAGTCATCTTCACCGTAAGCCGGGGCGATATGGACAAGACCAGTTCCGCTTTCTTCAGTGACGTAATCTGCTAATACTATATAATGTCCTTTCTCGACAGTTACATAATTAAAAGGCGGGGCATAACACACACCTTCAAATTCAGTACCATTATGTTCACTTAAAATAGTTACATGATCACCAAGAACTTTCCCTACTAAAGATTTTGCAACAATATAAACCTTATTTTCTTTCTGTGCACGAACATACGTTAAAGAAGGATTCACGGCAAGTGCAACATTGGCAGGCAAGGTCCAGGGTGTTGTTGTCCAGCCTAAGAAATATTCTTCATCTGCATCAAGACGTTTAAATTTCACGGTAGCCGATAAGTCTTTTACATCCTTGTACCCCTGTGCAACTTCATGAGAACTTAAAGTGGTTTGGCAGCTAGGGCAGTAGGGAGACACACGGTGACCTTTATACAATAGGCCATCATTGTGGACCTTGCTTAAAATGTTCCATACACTTTCGATATAATAATTACTTAACGTTAAATAAGGACTGTCCATATCTACCCAATAACCTAGTTCTTCGGTAAATGATCGCCATTTCTTCTCGTAGGTAAATACACTCTCCTTGCATTTGCTGATAAAAGGCTCCACACCATAGCGTTCAATTTCCTGTTTCCCTGAAATCCCGAGCTGTTTCTCAACACCAAGCTCGACAGGAAGTCCATGTGTATCCCAGCCGGCTTTTCTTTCAACCTGGAATCCCTTCATGGTCTTGTAACGTGCGACAACATCTTTAATTGTCCGCCCGAAGGCATGGCCTACATGGGGAAGACCATTTGCGGTTGGCGGTCTAAAACAAACGGTTCCTTGCCTTCCCTTAATTGTATAGATTGTTTAAATGTGTTTTCCTCTGTCCAATACTTACGGATCCGGTTCTCGCGCTGTACAACAGTTTCCTTACTCTCATCAGCCTTCATAGATATCGCTCCTATTTAACAATGATCTGTATAAAAACATACAAAAAACCCCGTCCCAAGTAAGGGACGGGGTTAACCGCGATACCACCCCTAATTCTATTGATCCGATCAATAGCACTTAGCAACGTACAATCATACGCGTTCCTTGTAACGGCGGACTCCCGTCCAAGCTTACTAAACATTCAGCCTGGCTTCTCAGAGAGGATTTTCACGTAACACTTGAACACTGACTTACACCAAAATGTCAGCTCTCTGTGGATCAAGAAGAAACGCTACTTTTTCTCATCAACGAATTTGTATGCTTTTATTGGAATTTATTGTAACAGAGTGAAAAAGGAGCTGTCAACATTTTCCTGTTTGTCTTTTTTCTGCTTCCTAGTTGAAAGTTTATGTTTAGCGTCACATTTCCCATACTATCGTTCTTCTATTTGCTAACCTGCAACTTTATATCTCTATTAGATTCTAACAAAAGTAAGTGAGGTTCGGTCTTTGTGTGAAATCCTCAATTGGCCATACCCTGGTTTCCTAATGTATTTTGCTTATTAATCGAATTTAAGACTCGCTTGATAGAGGCAAGAGCCTCTTTTAAGCGAGTTATTTTTTTGGAAAATAAAACTTGTTAAGTAATTTTAGCAAAGTGCCTTTAATAACAGCTAAATGAACCTTTGTTACATGGTGGATATAAAAGTGTAATTTAAAATTGTATTTCTTTACAAATGCTCTATCTTTATTTTACAAAATTTCTATATTTTTTAAAAAATATTGATTTTTCAACAAAGAAAAAAATTTTAGGGTGATAATTCATATATTGGTAAAAAATGAGTTTTATTTTTGTTCAAATTTGTCTTAACAATTGTTCAAAAGGTGTGTTATATTTATAGTGCAATAATGATTGAGAAAATGAAAGCGTTAACGATTTTGTGAATAGAGAGGAAGGATTCATAGCCCTTTTATATATCAATTTCGATTTTGCCCCTAATTCATATCCTTATTTAATTGATGTAAGCCTTTTCGGAACAAATTTTAATATTTAGCAAAGAATAGAGGATGGGTAACAATTCTCTAATAACCGCTTATGGAGGGAAAATAATATGTCAATCTTAATCGGAATAGTAGGAATCCTTGCACTTATAGGTATTGCTTGGCTCATGTCTAACGATAAGAAAAACATAAACTATCGCGCAGCTGGAATCATGCTAGCTGTTCAGTTTTTTATAGCATGGTTTATGCTTAACACTGCAATCGGTAAAAAGGTTTTGCAAGCAATAGTCGATGTTTTTAACAAGGTTCTTTCTTTCGGCAACGAGGGTATCGCATTCGTATTCGGTGATTTGTCAACAAAAGGTTACTTCTTTATCAACGTACTAATGATGATTATTTTCGTATCTGCCTTACTTTCAATTTTAACTTATACAAGAATTTTACCATTAGCAATTAAATACATTGGCGGTGCAGTGGCCAAAGTTACTGGCCTTCCAAAGGTTGAATCATTCGTGGCAGTAAACTCAATGGTGTTCGGGGATACAACAGCTATCCTGTCGGTTAAATCATATTTGCACAAGCTTTCTCCAAACCGCTTGTTTATCGTTGTTACTTCATCACTTGTTGCTGTTTCATGCTCGATCTTAGGTGCTTACATGCAAATGGTTCCTGCAGAGTTTGTACTGGTAGCATTGCCGATTAACGTATTCTCCGGGTTGATACTTTCTTCAATCGTTAGTCCTGTAACGAAAGAAGAAGATGAGGATATTGACATCGAAGAAATGATTCCAGAAAAGTCTTTATTCGAAGCAATTGGTAACGGTGCTTTAATCGGTGGAAAAACAGCTTTAATCGTAGGCGCGATGTTAATCACTTACATTGCATTGCTTGCGATGCTGAACTTTATTCTTGAAAAATTAGTAGGAATGACGTTCCAGGAAATTGTTGGATATGTGTTTGCTCCAGTCGCTTTCATGATGGGTATCCCTTCATCTGAAATAGTTAGAGCAGGTTCAGTAATGGGAACAAAAGTTGCTGCTAATGAATTCGTTGCAATGATGGACTTCATGAAAATGATTCCTAAAATGGATCACAAAACAGTAGGGATCGTTTCATCATTCTTGATTTCATTCGCTAACTTCTCTTCTATTGGAATTATCTTAGGAACTGTACAAGCTATCAATGGTGAAAAAGCAAGTCAGTTAGCTAAGGTTGGATTAAAGGTATTGTTAGTTGCTACAATGGGATCCGTCTTAACTGGAACGATTGTAGGGTTATTCCTGTAAAAAACTAAATAGATTGCATAAAATCCTCTTTCTCAATTGCGATGAAAGGGGATTTTTTTATCTATTCAAAAACACAAAGATGTAATGCCAGGTGATTTGAATAATCCATTCCATTTAGAACAACCTAATAAGTAATATAGCGAGGAGTTTGAAGCAAGGGATAAGAATAAAATCAAACTGACCAGTGCGGAAATTGCTTCTTTATGGTCTACCTATATACAGAATACGGCAACAAGGTGTTTTTATAAGCATTTCCTCCAGGGCCTTGATGATCCTGAAATAAAACCGATTGTTCAAGAGGCATTATCGCTATCTGAAGAGTTTGTTTTAAATATCAAAGAGATTTTTGAAGCAGAGAATTTCCCTTTACCTAAAGACTTCTCTGATGATGATAACAATTTTTCTGCCCCTGCGCTGTATACTGATTTATTTGCATTAAGCTTTGTTTACAGGGGCGGTCAAATGATCATGGTGTATTATGCCGATGCTTTGTCAAAAGTAGGCAGGCAAGATATTGTGGAATTATACAGTGTTTGTTTGACGAAAACTGTAAGTCTCTATAAAAAATCTCTCAACGCCATGCTGGAAAAAGGAATTTATGACAGACCTCCTAAAATGGAATATCCTCAACAGGCTAGTATCATAAAGCAAGAGCCATCCCTTATCGGAAATTGGTTTGGCGATAGCAGGCCGCTTAATGCAATCGAACTCTCGAAATTATTTTTTGCTATCGAAAGAAATGGTATTGGTCTTGTATTGATTATGGGGCTCCTGCAGGCTTCAAAGGATCAGGAGATAAAGGAATTTCTTTTCAAGGGTAAAAAACTTTCGCAAAAACAGATTGATCAATTCAATAAGTTCCTGAAAATGAATGATGGAATGGAAATTCATCCTGTGACAATGGAGGTAACAAACTCAACTGTATCCCCGTTTTCTGAGAGGCTGATGCTGTTTCTGCTTCCAATCAGATTGGCATACAGGCAATGGCAACAGCTCTATCTGTTTCCATGAGGTCAGATTTAGCTGTTAAATATGCTAAATTCATTGCGGAAATTATAACATTTGCAGATGAAGGCAGGGACCTCTTGATAAAACGGGGATGGCTGGAGCAGCCGCCATTATCATCTGATCGGAATAAATTGTATAACCAAACGAATCTATAAGATAAAAAGCATTACTTCTCTTCCTGAAGTAATGCTTTTTGATTATTTTTCTTATTCATCACCCAGAAAGGAAGATACAAAATCGAAAAGGTCAAAAGTGTAATGAGTTCCAGTGAAAAAATATACCATGGCCATGGTCCTAAATAATCAATCAGTGATGGATTAACGGGTTTTTCAGAAATGTACATATAGTTACCTTCAATCAGGAAGTTCACAATAAAGATGATTATTGTGTACCCATTTAAACATAAAAAAGCCCTCCAAAGGGAACGCCCCGTTGGCTTGAAACCTGCTACGAATACCATGAACAGATTTGCTATAACAGTCCCTCCATGGGATACGAAAAAGTGAATATATCTGTAATGGGGAAAGGTATAAAGGCTAATATCCGGAGTGATCATGGCCTGCAGAGCACTGCCGACACCTGCAAAGTATGTTACTTCAAATAGTCGATAATTTCTCGTTAAAAGTAATATGGCTGAAAGGATTAGCGATATGCTGCTTAGATGCAATGGCAGGGAATATTGATATGCCCAGTGTCCACTCCACCAGAGCCAGACTTGCAGGCTTATCTCGGAAATGATCAAGATTAGGAATAACGCAATGCGAGCTGATCGATTAGCATACTCCTTTCTTAATGTTTTGCGGAACAAGAACATCATTACAATCACAACTACAAAAGCACCTAATGTTAATAGATGCTGTACTGAAAATAGCTGAAAGACATTTTCCGTACCAGGTTCAAAGTATGATTTCATTGCCTGTTCACCAATCCTAATTTTTCACTGTTTTCCCTTACTCTAACATATTCAAAAACTGTAGTGAATTGAAAATGAGTATAATTTCCAGTTCTACATTAAATCTAATTTATTGCTAATAAATGAGCTGTTTTCTCGGATCTCCTCTCATAACAACCCGCCAGCCATTTTTCTC